>JBBAVQ010000204.1:0-5787 GCA_040397625.1 Pirellulales bacterium
TCGGGGTGGCGCTCACACTCGGTATGCCCCCATCGCTCACGCGATTGGGCTTTCTGGGGTGATTCGCAGGTGTCTGCGGCGTTGCGGCAGGGATTTGTGGGCTCGGCGGCTCCCCGCGGTGGCTGCCGCCTAGAATCGCCCGCTCCAGAGGACGGTGCCGATCGCCGTGGCATGCATGCCTCCCTCGCATGCCATGAGCCCCAATGCACCTTCCACCGCTCAATCGCGTCGCCTTCGTCGGCAACTACGTTCCCCGCCGCTGCGGCCTGGCGACGTTCACTCGTGACCTCCGGATGGCCGTGGCCGCCCAACTTCCTGCCGCGGAGTGCCCGGTGGTCGCCATGGACGACGGCAGCGGGCCAGCCGACTACCCGCCCGAGGTCTGGTTCACCTGCTCCGATGCCGACCCCGACAGCTACCGCCGGGCCGCGGAACTGCTCGCGCTGGCCAACGTGGATGTCGTCTCGCTGCAGCACGAATACGGTATCTTCGGCGGCCCCGCGGGAGAGCGAGTGCTCGATCTCGTGCGCGAACTGCGGATGCCGGTGCACACCACGCTGCACACAGTGCTCGCCCGCCCCTCCGCGGAGCAGCGGCGGGTGATGGACGAACTGCTGCATCTCTCCGCCCGGGTGGCCGTGATGACCAGTCACGGCCGCGACCTGCTCCGCAGCGTCCATGGCCTGGCCGATGATCGCATCGACGTGATCCCGCACGGCATCCCCGATACCCCGTTCATCGATCCGGAGTTTCACAAGCGTCGCCTGGGGTTTGCTGGCTCGAACCTGTTGCTCACCTTCGGCCTGCTCTCGCCCGGCAAGGGGATCGAGCACGTGATTCGCGCGATGCCCGAGATCGCTGCCCGGCACCCGGCGGCGGTCTACGTCGTTGCCGGCGCCACCCATCCGCGGCTCCTTCGCGACGAGGGAGAGCGATATCGCGAGTCGCTCGTCGCGCTGGCGGCCGATCTCGGTGTTGCTGAACACGTGATGTTTTGCAATCGCTACCTCGAGATGGACGAACTCCTCTCCTTCATTGGCGCAGCCGATGTGTATGTCACGCCCTACCTCGCCGAGGAGCAGGTCACTTCGGGCACGCTTGCCTATGCGTTCGGCTGTGGGACGGCCGTGGTCTCCACTCCCTACCATCACGCCGCCGAACTGCTCGCCGACGGCCGCGGCATGCTCGTGCCCTTTCGCGACTCCGCCGCGATCGCCCACGCCGTCTGCGGTCTGCTCGACGACGATATTCGTCGCCAGGCGATGCGGACGCAGGGCTGGCTGCTCGGCCGCGAGATGATCTGGGCTCGGGTCGCCGCCCGCTACGCCGAGTCGCTCGCTCGAACGCGGCTCGCTGCGCTGGTCAGGCGGCGGCGGAGCGACGCCCCCGTGCCCCCCGTGGCCCGCCGCCGGCCGCCGGAGCCCCTGCTCAAGCACCTCGCGAGGCTCACCGACTCCACGGGGTTGATCCAGCACGCCGTCGGTGACCTCCCGCTTCGCGCCGAGGGCTACTGCACCGACGACAACGCGCGGGCCCTGACCGTGCTGGTGTTGTTGGATGATCTCGGACTCGAGTCGCCGTGGTCTGATCGCGCGGCCTCCACATACGCGTCGTTCGTCGCCCACGCCTTCGACGTCGGCACGGGGCGGTTCCGCAACTTCATGGACTACGACCGCCGCTGGCTCGACGACGCCGGCTCCGACGACTGCCTCGGCCGCGGCATCGTCGCCCTCGGCACCTGCGTCGGCCGCGCCCGTCGCGAGAGCCTCCGCCGGTTCGCGATGGAGCGGTTCGCTCCGGCCGTCCGTGCGGCCCTCGGCACCACCAGTCCGCGGTGCTGGGCGCTGGCGATCCTGGGCCTGCGCGAGTATCTCCGGCGGCTCGGCGGCGACCGCACCGCCACTGCCGCCGGCCGCGAACTGACCGCGCGGCTGCTCGCGCTGCACCGGGGCAACGCGGGGCCCGACTGGCCGTGGCCGGAAGACGTGGTGGCCTATGAAAACGCCCGCCTCAGCCAGGCACTGATCGCGGGAGGTGGGTCGTTCCTGCCGGAGGCCCGCGAGGTGGGGCTCGAGCAGCTCGATTGGCTCTGGCGTGTGCAGCTCTCCGAGACCGGCCGCTTTTCGCCGGTCGGCTGCCGCGGGTTTCTGCGGCGCGGGGCCGCCGCCGCCACGTTCGATCAGCAGCCGATCGAGGCCCAGGGAATGGTGGCGGCCTGCGTGGAGGCCTACCGTGCGACCGGCGACGGCCTGTGGCGGGATCGGGGCTGGATCGCCTTCGAGTGGTTTCACGGCCATAACGTGCTCGGGGCGGTGGTGGCCGATCCCCGGACTGGCGGCTGTCACGACGGCCTGCTCGAGGATCGAGTGAGCGAGAACCAGGGGGCGGAATCGACGCTGGCGTATCTCGCCGCGGTGCTCGACGCGCGGCTGCTGGCGGCCGTGCTGCCGCACGAGCGGCGATCCCGCGTGGCCGCCGGAGCGTGATTCATGGAAGTGACCCGCACCGGCGTGCTGCTGCGGCCGAACAACGCCCGGGTGCTCTATCGCCCCTTCGAGCCTCCGCAACCGGCGCGGGCGATGCGGATCATCGGCCGCGTGATGGCGCTCAGCGAGGAAGAGGTCGAGCGGCTGTTGGGACACGTGCTCTCCGAGTTTCATGGCCGCCACCAGCGGCTGGTGAGCTTCTTCGGAGAGCGGTTCGAGTCGGTCCGACGCCATCTGCTCACCGACCAGCCGCTTTCCAACGCCCGGCAGCTGCTCATCGGCTCCTACTTCACCCAGGAATATGCCCTGGAGAGCGCCGCGCTGTTCAATCCGTCGATCGTGCTTCACCCCGACCAGGGCGGCCTGAATCACGGCACGGCGCGGTTCATCCTCAGCCTGCGGGCCACCGGCGAGGGTCACATCTCGAGCGTCGGCTTCCGTTCGGGTACGGTCGATGCGCAGGGCACGATCTCGCTGGCCGCCCCCACCGGCTACGTGACCGCACCCCGCGCCGTGGCCAGCGCCCGCTACGACAAGCCGCTGTTTCTGCGGAAGCTCGCCGAACTCGGGATCGTGGACGGCCTGACCGATCCGCTGTTCGCGGGCCTCGACGACCAGTTCACGCTCCACGATCTGGAGAAAGCCCTGTCGATCACGTCGCGGCAGCAGCGGATCCGCCGACGCGAGTGGGAGCCGCTGGCCGCCGCGATCGTGGCGCTGGCCCAGGCCAACTACGAGATCGAGTGCGACCCCACCTCCGACATCTCGGAGCGGGTGATCTTTCCCTATTCACCGGCGGAGACCAACGGCATCGAAGACGCCCGGTTCGTCCGGTTCACCGACGACGACGGTTCGGTCCGTTACTGCGCCACCTACACCGCCTTCGACGGCAGCGTGACGCTGCCGCAGTTCGTCGAGACCGACGACTTCGTGCGGTTTCGCGTGAGCACGCTCAACGGCCCCGAGATCGCCAACAAGGGGATGGCCCTCTTCCCCCGGCGGATCCGCGGCTCCTATGTGATGCTCTCCCGGCAGGACGGCGAGAACATCTCCCTGATGGAGACCGACATGCTCCATTTCTGGCACACGCGGCGGCTGATCCTCCGGCCGACGCAGCCCTGGGAATACGTGCAAATCGGCAACTGCGGCTCCCCGATCGAGACCTCGGCGGGCTGGCTCGTGCTCACGCACGGCGTGGGCGCGATGCGGAAGTATTCGATCGGCGCCGTGCTCCTCGATCTCGACGACCCGAGCCGGGTGATCGGCCGGCTCGCCGAGCCGCTCCTCTCCGCCAACGAGAACGAACGGGTCGGCTACGTGCCCAACGTGGTCTACAGCTGCGGGGGCATGGTGCACGAGGGGCTGCTCGTGATTCCCTATTCGATGAGCGACTACGCCACGTCGTTCGCCACGGTGCCGCTGGCCGACGTGCTCGCCGCCCTCACGCCGCTCTAGATCGCGTCTGGGATACGTGTATCAACGGCTCGGGGGCGGCAAAAGTCTCGTCGCCGGGGCGAGGATACGCCCAAGGCTTCGGCTCCAGTGGCATTTCCTGAGTGCCTTGGTCAACCCTGGTGCCGAACGCTCGTATCGCCTCGTACAGGATCTCCAACACGGTCGGCCCGCCATGTATCCTAGTGTCATGAGTTGGTTGCCGGCATGAGAGGGAGTCGCAGCATGACAGCGAGCGTGAGGTGGTGTCTCGGAGCGTTTTCCCTGCTTGTGGCGATCGACGCCGCGGCTCAGACCCTGCCGCCGGCCAACCCGTACATGGGCCCGCCCGGCACCGCCACGATGCATGCCAATGCGGCCTCGTCGAACGCCACCACCAACCCTGGCCCCGGAGCGGGGGCCGTCTTGACGAGTAGCACGAACTTCGGTGCCGTCTTTTCGACGATCCTGATGGGAAGCGACGGCATGATCGTGTCGGTCGCCACCCAGTGGTCGGACCGAACTCCGTGGGTCTACCTGCTCAATCCGACCACGCTCGAGCCGCTGGCGACCATGAAGCTCGTCAGGTCCACCACGAGCGACATGGCCGGCGGCATCTATTCCTACCTCGACAACAACGACCGGCTCGTGCTGGTGAATGCCAACGGCGAACTGCAGCGGATTTCGTACTCCCAGCAGACGAGCGGATCGTGGCAGTTGAACGTGGCGTCGCAGGTGCAGATCGGCTATCCCGACGTCGTCGGCCTCGTGCCCGATTATCAGGGGCGTGTGTGGTTCGCGACCGCCCAGGGCACGTCGGGCACGTCGGGCGCTGTGGTCGGCTACTTCGATCCCACCTCGAACCAGACGTCGGCCTTCACGCTCCCCGCCGGTGAACAGGTCGCCAACAGCATCTCCTCCTCGCCCACCGGCGTGGCCGTCGCATCGACGTCGGCACTCTATCTCTTCCAGTCGGGTTCGGGCGGCGCGGAGCAACTCTGGCGGGACGAGTACGACCGGGGCCCCGCCCGCAAGCCCGGCCAACTCAGCTGGGGAACCGGGGCGACGCCGGTGTTCTTCGGACCCAACACGGGCTATGAGTACCTCACGATCACCGACAATGCCTCTCCGCAGGAAAACGTTCTCGTCTACCAAACGGCGTCTGGAACCCTGATCGGCTCGGTGCCGTTCCTGATCTCCGGCACTAACAGCGGCAACGAAGACGCGGCGATCGCCGTCGGCAGCAGCGTGTTCTACCCGAGCACGTATGGCTATCAGTATCCCCAGTCGGCGGAGAGCGGCACGAGCATTCCCGCATCGGCGCCCTTCGTGGGGGGCATGCAGCGGGTCGATGTGCTCCCGGGCGGCAGTGGGCTGACGATGGGCTGGCAGAGCGGCGTCGTATCGGCCGGCGAGCCGCGGCTGTCGCTTGCCGACAACCTGATTTATACGATTGGTCTCGACACGACGACCGGCACGTACAGCCTCGTCACGGTGGATCCTGCCACGGGAGCGCAGCTGAGCAGCACCCCCTACGGTTCCGCTCTCGGCGACAACCCGCTGCAGATGGTGAGCATGATCAGCCCGTCGGGCGTGCTCTACCAGGGCACGAAAGAGGGCATCTTACGCGTGGAGGCGATCGTGCCGGAACCCTCGACGGTGGCACTGATGGTCGGAGGGGTCGCATGGGCGGCCTGGTGCGGCCGAAAACTCCGACGCAAGCCGCGGTGCATAACCGCGTAAGCGTCGCGACTGTGTCGCCGATCCAGGAAGCGTCACGCCGTGAGGCGTACGGCCGCGTCGCGTCAGGGGCCTGCCCCCATCGCTTACGCGATTGGGCTTCCTGAGGCAGACGAGCGAGAACCACGAG
>JBBAVQ010000205.1:0-5777 GCA_040397625.1 Pirellulales bacterium
CCGGTGAAGGGCGTGAGCGGCTACAAGCCGCTCGAGGATGAGACCGTGAAGTTCGCGCTCAACGTGTGGGCGGGCTGGGCGCCGATCATCCGGGCCAACAATGGCTTCAAGGCGGGCAAGCTCTGGCAGGCGCCGGGGGGCAAGCCCTTCAAGGTGGAGCTCGTTTTGATCGACGACCCCGTGCAGATGCGCGACGCCTACGCCGCCGGCGAGGTGCACATCGGCTGGGCCACGCTCGACATGCTCCCGCTGTTCGTGGACAGCTTCGCCAAGGACTCGCGGATCATGCCCCGGGTCTATCAGCAGGTGGACTTCTCCAACGGCGGCGACGGGATCGTCGTCCGCGACACGGTGAAGACGGTGAGGGATCTCGCCGGCAAGAAGCTCGTGCTCGCCCAGAACTCGCCGAGCCAGTTCTTCGCCCTCAACATGCTCGTTGCCGGCGGCCTGCAGCCGCAGGACGTGGAGATGGTGTTCACGAGCACCGCCTTCGAGGCTGCGGCCGCGTTCAACCGCGACAAGAGCATCGCCGGTTGTGTGTCGTGGGCGCCCGACATCTACAACCTCGCCGACGCGAAGGGCAACCGGATGCTGGTCACCACTCAGACCGCCAATCGGCTGATCGCCGACATCTGGTTCGCCCGCGCCGACTTCGCCAAGGACCACCCCGACAAGATCGAGGCGATCGCGCGGGGGATCTTCGACGCGATGGGAGAACTCAAGTCGGAGACCGCCCGGCAGGAGGTGGCCCAGTTGATGGCCGACGGCTACACGATCCCAGCCGCCGACGCGCTCTCGATGCTGGGCGACGCCCACAGCACCAACTGGGCGGAGAACTACCAGTTTTTCCTCAATCGCAACAACCCGGCGAACTTCGAGCGGATCTGGAAGCAGGCCTACATGCTCTACCGTCGGATCGGGGTGATTTCCAACAACCCGGTGCCGTTCGACCAGGTGATGGATTTCTCGGTGATCCAAAAGCTCGGCAAGGAGCCGAAGTACGCCGAGACGAAGGACGAGTATGCCCTGTCGCTCCCGCCCAAGACGGTGCAGCAGATCCGCGCCGAGAACGAGGAAATCCTCACCAACACGATCGTGATCCACTTCTTCCCCAACAGCGCCGAACTGCGGAAGAAGGTGACGCGGCGGATCGAAGGCAAGGACGTGGAAGAGCCCTACGACGCCCGGGTCGATCTCGTACTCGACGAGGCAGGAGCGCTCGCCAAGCAGTTTGGCAATGCCCGGATTGTGGTGGAGGGGCACACCGACTCGTCGATGCGGGGTGCGGTGCCGGCCGCGATGGTGCGGGAACTCTCGCTCGAGCGGGCTCGGGCGGTGAAGAACGCCCTCGTGGACAAGTTTGATTTCGACGACAACCGGTTTGCCGTGGACGGCCTCGGCTGGGATCGGCCGGCCGACGACGACCATCCCGACAACCACGCGCTCAATCGACGCGTGGAGATCAAGGTCTACGCCGCGGAAAAGGAATGACCACCGCACCGGCATCCTCGGCGCAGCCGGGGCCTCCGACCGCGGAGCCTGCCAAGCCGCTGCGGGGCGAGGTGCCCGCGGCAACGGGGCTGTTTTGGGGCGTGACCTGCGTGGCGTGCGTGCTGGCCCTCTGGTTCGTGGGTACGGCGGACGGCATGCGGCTGGGCGCCGGCCCCGAAGCGGAGACGAGTGGTCCTGAGACGCGGCTGATCAGTCCTGCCACGCTGCCGAGCCCGGCCGAGACGCTGGCCGCCCTGCGGACGACGTTTGGCGAGCGTCGGCTCGTCGCCAATACCCTCGTGACCCTGCGGCGGGTCTGCCTGGGATTCGGCCTCAGCGGGCTGGTGGGCGTGCCGCTGGGCGTGTTGGCCGCCTGCTTTCCGGCGGTGCGATCCTTCATCGCCCCGCTCACGATCTTCGGCCGCAACATCCCGGTGGCGGCGCTCATTCCGCTGACATTCTTCTTCTTCGGGATCGGCGAGTTTCAGAAGATGATGTTTCTGTTCATTGCCAGCGTCGCCTTTGTCGTCAGCGACACCACGGCGGCGGTGCTGGAGGTTCCGCAGCGGTACGTCGATACGGCGCTGACGCTCGGGGCCTCGCGGCTCCAGATCATCCTCAAGGTGTTGGTGCCGCTGGCGGCGCCGGCGATCTTCAACTCCCTGCGGCTGCTGTTCGGCATCGCTTTCGGCTACGTCATGCTCGCGGAGGTGGTGAAGCTGGGGGGCGACACCGGGGGCCTCGGAGACTTGATCAACGTCTCGCAGCGCCGCGGCGAGCGCGAGCCGATCCTGATCGTGCTCGTGGTGATCCCATTGGTCGCCTACGCGATCGATCGGGCCCTCTGGTGGCTGCAGTGCGACCTGTTTCCCCATCGGTATGGCGGCCGCGGGCTGCTCCCCCGATTCGTCGGCTCGCTGCTCCACGGCGCCACGGCATCGACGGAGGCCCCATGAGCGACGCCATCCCTGACACGCCCCCCGCTGCGACGCCCGCTCCCGCTGCTCCGCCCGCACCCGAACGCCCGCCTGCGGTGGAGTTTCGCCACGTCACCAAGATCTACGGCGAGGGCACGCCCAGGGAATACGTGGCGATCTCGTCCGTGAGCTTCACGATTCCCGACATCGTGGACCATGGCGAGATCTCGTCGTTCCTGGGGCCGAGCGGGTGCGGCAAGAGCACGGTGCTCAGGCTCGTGGCCGGGCTCGAGCCGCAGCATCCGCCGACGAGCGGCAGGGTGACAGTGCTCGGCCGGCCAGTGGTCGGCCCCGGGGCCGACCGCGGAATGGTGTTTCAGGATTACACGAGCTTCGACAACCGCACCGTGCTCGACAACGTGGTCTTCGGCCTCGAGTGCCGCGGAGTCGCCCGGCGGGAGCGCGAGGCCGAGGGGCTCGAGTGGATCGCGAAGGTGGGGCTCGATCCGAGGCGGGATGCCGCCAAGTATCCGCACGAACTCTCTGGCGGCATGCGGCAGCGGGTGGCGATCGCCCGCACGCTGATCCTCCGGCCCCGTGTGATCCTCATGGACGAGCCTTTTGGGGCCCTCGATCCGGCGACCCGCCTCGACATGCAGGACCTGCTGGTGAAGCTCTGGAGGGAGGTCGAGGCGACGGTGCTCTTCGTGACCCACTCGGTCGAGGAGGCGGTGTATCTTGGAGACCGCGTGTTCGTGATGGCGACGACGCCGGGCAGGATCGTGGACGAGATCCGGATGCCGGCGGCCTCGGCGCCCGCCCGCGAGGTGCAGTCGGAGCCTTGGTTTCACGAGCAGGTCAACGCCCTGCACGCCCGGATCGAGCAGGTCGAGGCGGCCGCCAAGCGGCCCAATGGAGCGAGGTGAGAGTGTTCAGCCGCGTCGGTGCCTACCTGAAGACCGCGTTCACCACGAAGTGGAACCTGCTCCTCTTTGGCGGCGGCGTGGCGGCGGCCTTCATCAGCGGCTTCCCCGGGATCATCCTGCCGCTGGTGGCGGCCGGCGAGGTGTATTATCTCGCCAGCATGCTCGCCAACGACCGCTTCCGCAGCGCCGTCGAGGCGCAGGACGCGAAGTCTCGCCGGGCGACGGAGGCGGCGGGAGCCCGCGAAGCCTATGAGCGAATCCGCAAGAACCTTCCGCCGGCCCTGCTCAAGCGATTCGACCAGCTCCGCGATCACTGCCTCAAGCTCGTGGAACTCGGGGGCAGCATCCGCGGGCCGGATGGGAGCGGGCCCGACAAGACGGCATTGGAGTCGCTTGATCGCCTGCTCTGGGGCTACCTACGGATGATCTGGGGCGCCAACACGCTCTCCGACTTTCTCGATCGCACTGACGACGGCGCGATCCGGGCGCGGATCGCCGACCTGGAGCGGCGGCTGGCAAAGATGCCGAAGGACGACCCGGGGTCGGCGGCGATGCGGGGCACGCTCGAGGACCATCTCAAGACGAGTCGCGAACGACTCGACAACATCGACGAGGCGCGGCGGAAACTCGACCTCGTGGCCGCCGAGATCGAGCGGCTCGAGGCCAAGATCGCCGCCCTGGCGGAGAGCTCCGTGGCCAAGCGCGACGTCACCGACATCGCCCAGCGGGTGGACGAGGTGGCCGAGGGCATGCGAAAGACCGACGAGACGATGCGGCAGCTCCAGCTCCCGCCAGAACTCGAAGACCTCGACGAGCCGCCAGCGATGCTCCGCGAAGAGGCGTAGGACCCCCATCGCTCACGCGATTGGGATTTCTGAGCAGGAAGCGTCGCCGGTGAAGCGATACGGCACAGCTGCAGGAAGCGTAACGCCGTAAGGCGTACGGCAAAATCGGCGCCGATCTCCTCGGGAGGCAGGCCCCCATCGCTCACGCGATTGGGCTTCCTGAGCAGGAAGCGTCGCCGGGGCACGAGAGCATGGATTTCGGCCGGTGTGCGGGGCGCCGGGATTGCAGGTAGGATTCCCGGCGTTGTTCGCCCCTGTCCTCCGCACTCAGTTCACCTGACATGGCCACGAAGTCGAAACGTCCACCGAAGGCCGCCGGCAAGCTGCCCGTCATCGATCAGAAGACGCTCCGGCTGATCGTCGATCTCGCCGACGAGGTGGCCTCCGCCGCCGAGAAGAAGCGAGATCCGCATCTCGACATTCCCACCCGCAGCCTCTCGAACGTCCGCTTCAACAAGTCGCGGAAGATCATCGAGATGGGTGGGCAGACCAACCGCCGCCAACTCTTCAACCTCTCGCAGGCCAAGAGCTACATGCAGACGCTTCTCGTGGCCACCGGCTGCAAGCAGCTCATCGACCAGCAGAAGACCACCAGCATCCGAGGCCTCTACTACCTCCTCAAGCACACGATCGAGGGTACCCGCGAGGAGACATTCGCCACGCAGGAGGAGTGCGACCCAATCATCGAAGACCTCGAAGTGACGCTCGAGAGCCTCCGCGAGGAGCTCCACGTCTACGCCAGCAATCGCGGCGGCATGGTTGGCCCGATCGCGCTGATCGACTCGGGCGACGAGATCGACTGCTCCCGAATGGGCTCTGGTGGCTACTCGATTCCGTCGATCGTCGAGGCCGACATCGTGAAGTTCAAGTCGTGCGACGCGAAGTTCATCCTCCACGTCGAAAAGGACACGGTCTGGCGGCGTTTCAACGAGGACAAATTCTGGCGGAAGCACAACTGCCTGCTGACGCACGGCGGCGGCCAGCCGCCCCGGGGCGTTCGGCGGATGCTCTACCGGCTCCACAACGAGCTCAAGCTGCCGGTCTACTGCCTGCTCGACAACGACCCCTGGGGCTACTACATCTACTCGGTGCTCAAGCAGGGCTCGATCAATCTCGCCTACGAGTCGAAGCGAATGGCGATCCCCGAGGCCCGCTTCCTCGGCATCCGCTCCCGCGACTACCAGCGGTGCAAGCTCAGCCCGAGCGTGCAGATCCAGCTCAACGACACCGACATCAAGCGGGCCAAGCAGATCGCTGCCTACCCGTGGTTCGCCGGCAAGAAGGCGTGGCAGAAGGAGATCGAAACCATGCTCGATAACGGCTTCAAGCTCGAAGTCGAGTCGCTGATCTCGAAGGACATCAGCTACGTCACCGAGACCTACACGCCCGAGCGCATTGCCGAAGCCGACTGGCTGGACTGAATACACGCGAAACACCGGCATCCTGCCGGTTTTCGCTTGGGTCAGGCGGGGCGAAGCCAAGGTTCGCCGCGCCTGACTCGCCGCCCTCGTGGCGGCGACACGCGAAACACCGGCATCCTGCCGGTTCAGGAAGCCCAATCGCGTGAGCGATGGGGGCCTGCCCGGGGTGGAGATCGG
>JBBAVQ010000206.1:0-3510 GCA_040397625.1 Pirellulales bacterium
CGCCTTGAGTACCCGATTGAGCGATGCCGCCGACCCTTGCGCGAGATACCATCCGGGCGCCACGCTGCCGTCATTCGCGATGACGACGTTCAGCCGATCCTCGTGCAGTACACGCACGGGCCGGCGGTCGAACAGGTCGCCGTTCTGCCGGAAGACGTAGGCCTCCGGCCCTTCCCGCACGACCGCCTCGGCCGGCAACACGATCGCCTCTTTCAGCTCTTCCACCGGCACGTGCAGCCGCACCCGCTGGCCGGGCCGAAACCGCCAGACGACAAAGGTCTTGCCGTCCTTCGCATAGGAACGGGATTGGTTGGCGAGCGGCACGAAGAAATCAAAGGTCCGGCTCGTGGAATCGATGGTGTTAGAGAGATGACGGATCTCGAAGGTCTGGTCGAGGGCCGGCCACGACGCGGCGTCGTCCTCGGCAAACTCGACCCGGATCGGCCAGTGCTCCTGGGCGGCTCGCTCCAGCGACGACGCCTCCCGTTTGAACGCATGCCCCGCGATGTAGAGCAGGCCGTGGTTCGAGAGCACACCAAGCAGCTGGCCCGCCTGCACCTGCGTGCCGAGATCCACTTTCAGCTCCTGAACCTCGTACACGATCTCGGGAGCAATCGTCGCCGCGGGGGCCGCGACCGCCGCCACGGACGGCGGCAGAGCGAGAGGCGGCGGCGCAACGACGTCCACCGTAGCGACGAAAGTGCCGCCCGCCACCTGGGCGATCTGATCGAGGCTCAAGCCGCGGGTGAGCAGATCCTGCCGATAGCTTTCGCTGGCCGCCTGCAGACGCCGGAGCTGCTGGTCGACCTCGATGATCCGCACCTGCGGAATCACCCCTTCGCCAATCTGGGAGAGCCGCTGCCGCTTCTCGTTCTCGAGTTCGATGTCGCGCGTGACCTTGAAGAGCTCCGACTGCGTGTTGTGGATGTACTCGCTCACCAGCCGCAGGGTGAAGAGCCTGTCCCCAGGCCGCACCGTGTCGCCCGCGAATGCATGGATCTGTGTCACGACCCCCACGGCCGGCGACGTCACGCCCCGATCCGACAGCCCAGGTCGGTCCATGATCTCGCCCGGCACGATGACCGACCGCCAGTAGGTGGAGAGCTTCGCGGGACGCGAGACCAGCTTGAGGTTCTGCCGGGCCTGTGGGCTCAACTCGAGCACCCTCGCCTGCGAGATCGGCTCTTCATCCCCAGTGGCGGCAGCGGCTGCCGGTTGCTCGGGAGGCGGTGACTGCAGCAGGGGCAGCCACCGATCGCGATACCACGCCGCAGCCCCGATCGCGCCGCCAAAAATAGCGAGCATGAGCAACCCGCGGACGAATCGAACGAAGGCGTTGAACATGAGACACTCAGCTGATGGAGCGCGGGCACGTCACGAAACGGACAAAGGGATCACCGATGAGAAGGAGCCACCCGCAGGCGGCCCCTCACCGCGGTCACCGCGTGAATCGCCTCCGTACCGGGGCACCGGAAACAGGCCTCGCGATCAAACGCGACGCCGACTGGCATGCTCCGGAGCCTCGGCATGCGAGTCATGCTCATGCGGCATCGCCACGTCTCGGAGAAGCACACGGGCGTGTACGAATAATGTGTGGTAGAGCCGCATGCACTCACGAGTCTAGTTCGCCCCATATGCAGCGGCAATCTTTGCTTTCCGAGACCGAACCGGCTCGGCGGACGAAAGCAGCCTGGGGCGGCCTCTGCGGGCACCGATCCGGCTGCAGTCGCACTTCTCCAAGAGCCGCGGCACGTTCGCCTACTCCGGCGCAGCATCGAGGCCACTGGCGGATTATCTTGACGCGTAGGGTCTCACCATGCACGTCTTCGCAATCCTTCTGATGCTTCTCGCAGGCGAGGCCGCGCCTCTGAAGCCGGGCGATCACTCCCGCACTCTCGAACTGGACGGGCACGAGCGAACCTACCTCGTGCATGTGCCACCACAATACGACCCAGCTCATCCCACGTCGGTGGTGCTGGCCTTTCACGGCGGTGGTGCAAACGCCGCTACCATGGTCGCGTTCAGTGGCCTGAGCGAGAAGGCCGACAAGGCTGGATTTATAGCTGTGTATCCGGAGGGCAGCGGCCGGCTCTCACGCATGCTGACCTTCAACGCCGGCAACTGCTGCGGACATGCAGCCGCACGCGACATCGACGACATCGACTTCACCCGAAGGATTCTCGACGACTTGGAGCGCGTGGTGAACGTTGATCGCCGGCGGGTTTTCGCGACAGGTATGTCGAACGGCGGCATGATGGCCTACCGGCTCGCATCCGAACTCTCGGATCGTATCGCCGCGATCGCCCCTATCAGCGGGCCGATGGGTACGAACGAGTGTCGCCCAGGCCGGGCCGTTTCGGTCATGCACTTTCACGGGGATGCCGACGAGTTCGCGCCGTTTCAGGGCGGCCAAGGCCGCGGGCTCTCGGGTACTGACTTTTACTCGGTGCAGCACTCGATCGAGGCGTGGGTCGCTGCCAACGGGTGCCAGCCGGACCCAGTGACGAAGCACCTTCCTGATCACGCAGACGACGGAACGACCGCGCGGGAAGTGCGCTATTCGGCAGGCAAGGACGGCGCCGAGGTGGTGCTCGTGGTGATCGAGGGCGGAGGACACACGTGGCCCGGCAGGGAGCCGCGACTGCGATCTCTCGGCAGGTCCACGCGGGACCTCTCCGCCAACGACATGATGTGGGAGTTCTTCCAGCACCATCCCATGCAATGACGTGCGGGCCGGACCGGGTACGATGGCGAGGCCACCGCGAAAAACGAGCCGCTGCCATGACGCACAGACACGGTTGGAGCCCCGCCACGGGACCCTTCGCAGAGGTCAGGAATGGGACGTAGCGTCGTACTCGCCGGTGCCTCCCGCTGCCCGCGGTGTAGTCTGCCGCAGCGCTGGTGCGTATGCGACGCGATCCCGCCTGTGGAAACCCGGCTTCAGGTGCATGTGCTGATCCACCGCGGCGAGCAGCACAAGCCCTCGAGTACCGGCAACCTCGTTGCCCGAGCGGTGACCGGCGCCACCTGCCACGTCTACCAGCGGGCTACCCGCTTCTTTACCGCCTCGGGCTTCAAGCCCGAATCGCTCGACTCCAGTCGTGAGCTCTGGATTCTCCACCCGAGCGGCGATCCGCTGCCGGCGCTGGCAGCCTCAACGAATAAAACGCCTTGCCCTCATCTCCTCCTGCTTGATGGAACATGGCGACAGGCAGGCGAGATGGTCCACACGGTCGAACGCATGGGCCGCTGCGTAAGCCTGCCGGAGCCGACTGCCACCCCGGGCCGCTACTGGCTCCGGGATCAGCCGGCACCGACCCACCTCTCCACGGCCGAGGCACTGATCGGCGCATTTCAGGCCCTCGGCGACACGACCGCCGAGCGACGCCTCCGACTGCACTTCGAACTGCATGTCTATGCAACGCTGCTCTCTCGCGGCCGCCGCGAGATGGCCGAGCGGTATCTGGGGCACTCTCCGCTGCTTGCCGAGATCCCGGAGTTTTTAGATCG
>JBBAVQ010000206.1:3610-5750 GCA_040397625.1 Pirellulales bacterium
GCATAACGGCGACAGTGCTCGAGATAGGCCTTCTCGTGCGTGGCGAGCAGATCGACCACGCTCGCCCAGAGCCACGACGGCGCGTCGAGTGTCTTCGACCGATGACCACTGAGCTCGTCCTGCCATGCCTTTCTCGTGGCCTCATCCATCTGCCGGGCGTGCGCCTTGCCCACCACCATCGCCAGATACCGCGAGAGCCGCATCGCCTCGTCGCAGGTCAGATCAGCGACGTCGAACTTCAGATCCTGCGGCAGCAGTTCCCGCACGAACACCGGACGATCGAGCACCTTGGCCGCCATCATCCGGTCGCCGAGGGCTGGGGAGAGGTGCCACGCCCCGGCCACCACCCGCTCACCGTGATCGGCCGGCATCTCAACCTCGGGATTGTGGGGCGCCAGCGCGGGCACGGCCTCCTTGACATCAACCAGGCAGATCTCGCCCTTCTTGCCACCGACCGATACGAGCACCGCGGAGCGAAGGAGGCCGAGTGAACTGCAGCCCTTCACCCAATACGCGGCGTCCACCACTTGAATCTCGGCATCGTCGGCTCGCGACTTCAGCACCGTCACCAGCCGGCGGCCGGCGTCGGTGGCAAAGATCGCCTCGACTGACTCCCGCTCCTCGGCCGACAGTGGCCAAAACGTCCGCCCCAGCGGAATTGCCGGCGTGGTGTCTTCGATCCGCTCGCGGGCCAGATCCTTCCACTTGCGCTTAAGCGCCGCCTTCATCGCCGCCTGGACCACCGTGGGCCACTCCTCTTCCACATCAGCGGCGGCACCGAAGCTCTGCTCGTAGCCCTCGACGAGCTGCTCCATCATCCGAGCCGTCGTCACCCCCGGCAGGTCGGAGCCTCGTGCGGCACTGGCCATCGAGAGGCCGAGCCGGATCAGGTCGTGCGCCGGATTGCCGATCACCGTCTGATCGAGATCGCGGATTTGAATGGACACCGTGCCCTTGGCGCTCGCGATCGGCCCGATGTTGCCGGCATGACAGTCGCCGCAGATCCAGATCGGCGGGCCCGCGGGAACGGCCTGGCCGGTGCTCCCCTCGAGCCAGTCGTAGAAGTTCTTCGTGTTGCCCCGCACGTAGGCGTGGGCTGAGCGGGCCATCTTCAGCTGACGCCGCTCCTTGAGAGCCGCGGGCCGTTCCGCAGGAGCGGGGAAAGAGTCTGCCTTCGTCGTCATGACATCGCGTCTCCGATCGCGCCGCGAAAATGCGGCACGACGGTTATACCCTGAGCGTCGACAGACCGCCGTCCACACTAAGCACCTGCCCCGTCATCCAGCCGCTCTCATCCGAGAGCAGGAAGCACGCGAGCGCGGCGGCATCTGCGGGCATGCCGATCCGCTTCAACGGATACCGCCCGGCCATGGACTCGCGCTTCTCGGGCGACGACAGCAGTCGGGCGGCAAGCGGCGTGTCGGTCAGCGCCGGCGCGATCGCGTTGACGCGGACCTTCGGAGCCCACTCGGCCGCCAGCGACCGCATCAGCCCCTCGACGGCGCCCTTGGCGGCTGCCACCGACGCGTGCATCGGCATGCCCTGGCCGACGGCCACGGTGCTGAAGAGCACCACGCTGGCAGGTCGCCCGTCGGCTCCTCGCAGCCGCGGCTGACACGCCTGCAGGAACCGCACCGCACCGATCAGGTTCAGTTCCAGGTCGTGACGGAAATCGGAGGTGGTGAGACTGCGAAACGAACGAAGCGTGATCGTGCCTGGGCAGTAAACCGCACCGCGAATCTCCTCCGGAAGCTCAGGTAGCGGGCCGTCGGGAATCCCGAAATCACAGACGGCATGCCGGATTACACCTCCAGCCTGCAGGTCATGAGGTTCCCGCGACCAGACGTCGACACGTTCGGCGGCCGGGACGAGCATCCGCACGAGTTCGCGGCCAATGCCGCTCGAGCCGCCTGCGATCACATACGTTCCGGAACCCATGTTATTCAACCCTCTTCACTGCAGGACCTGCGCGCCGACACCGGTCGCTGCAGTAGACGACGCGATCCCAGTCCCGCTCCCACTTTTTCCGCCAGGTAAACGGCCGGCCACAGGAGCGACAGATCTTTGTAGGCAAGTCGGGCCGTCGAGCCACATCAGCACTCCGCCGTGTTAGACGGGTTACACTTGACGCTCGCGCGTC
>JBBAVQ010000207.1:0-1708 GCA_040397625.1 Pirellulales bacterium
CCTATCGCTCACGCGATTGGGCTTCCTGATGCCGGTGAAAACCCGCGTTACTTTTCGGGCCGGTCACCGACCAGCCGGTAGACCGCGTACGCGGCGTTGGCGTGAAGCCGCTCGCCGGGGATCGACTCGAGGAGTGGCGCATCGAGTGGCACGATGGCGTGGTCGGCGCCATACCGCGTGATGACCTCGCGAACCCGATCAGGACCGAGCGACACCGTCGATCGTTCCATCTCCGCCAGCGAACCGGATCGCGAGAAGCAGTCCAGGATCCGCTTGCGCCACTCGACGAGCGATGCGGCATCCTGGGGGCTGTTTTTCCATGACACCACCTCCCGGCGGCCCGTCCGCCACGTGAAACTCGCCGCTCCCCGGGGCGTCAGGAAGCAGGCGTCCGCGGGGGCATGGTCCCGAACCCACGTGCAGATGTCGGCCCAGGCAGCGGGGACGAGTTTCACATCGGCCCGCGGGGCGACCGCGTCGCGGCCGGCGAGCGGCCAGTGGCGGCTCTGAACGGCGAGATCGAGTGCCAAGAGTCCAACAACCGCCGCCCGCAGCCATGCTGGTCGGCCCGCCGCCAACCGTGCACTGGCTTCGCGGTCCTCCAGCACTGCCGCCAGCGTGGTTGCCAGTGCAAACGGAACAGCCACGTCGGCGAGCCGAAACCAGTAGAACCGCAGCAGGGAATAGGCGGTCGCCGGGGCCCACGGTTCAAGCAGGGAGATGCCGATCCCCGCCGCAGAGATCGCCAGCGCTGTGAGCGTAAACACCATGATCCGCCGCCGCGCCGCCGACGCCGGCACAAGCATCGACAGCAGCCACCAGGCGGCAACGGCAAGCAGGTGCCTCGCGATCATGCCGTCGGCAAATGTCCGCGGGAGCAGGTGGTGCGAGAGTCGATCGACGACGTAGATCTTCGTGGCCGCCACCCGCGTGGCCTCATCAACTCCGGCGGTGAGTCCAAGCGCGGGCACGACGCCGGCCGCCGCCGCCAGCAAGCCGACGGCCACCAATGCGGCCGCGGGCCATGAAGCCACACCGCGTGACCGTCGGGAACCGACTTCTCCAGCGGATCCCTCCCGCATCCGGCTCGCCATCCACGTCACCGCCATCCACGTTACCAGCACCGCGATCAAGGCCCAGCCACCCACGATCGGATGAAAGGCCGTGCCGATCCCCGCGAGGCAGAACGCGGCGGCGAACCGACCAGCGGCGACCTCGCCGAGTGCACCGAGCACAGCCGCCCAGGCAAACACCTTCGCCTCGCACCCACCGATCACCCACTCGCCTGCCGCCGTCGTGTTGCGGAGCGCCAGCGAAAACGCACATGCCGCGACCACCCGGGCCCACGGAGCCGCCAGCAGCAGCACCGCCGCGTGACGAAACCCTATGGCGAGCAACGCCCACCCCGCGACACGGCCGATCCAGGCAGCCTGCTCGAGTGAAAGAACCGCGGCAAGCGGCCCCGCGAAGAGATAGAAGACACCGTGGGCATCGGGCGTTTCCAGAAAAAAGTCGCCGCGGCCCCACGTGGGATCGGCGGCATGCCGCGCCTTGGTCAGATACACGGCCTCGTTGACGTCGGGCACGGGCCATGCCCCCGCCGCCGCGAAGATCGCCGCGATGAGCAGGCACTCGGCAACCCCGCGAGCCCAGCCCGCCGTCCCACCGCCGCCGCTTTCACCCGTCACGCCGTGCATCTATAAACGCC
>JBBAVQ010000207.1:1808-5705 GCA_040397625.1 Pirellulales bacterium
CCGCTCAAGGATACCGATGGCCGCCCCAGCACCCGCAGTTCTTCGCCCCGCCCCCGACGGTACGGCGACCGCCCCGGGGGGCGCGGCGCTCCGCCGAGCCGCCACCACGGAAACGCTCGGCATCGTGGGCGCCCCCTTCGCCCTCGCCGCCAAACTCGTGGAGCCAGCCGGATTCGACGCCGTCTACCTTTCAGGAGCCGCGTTTTCCGCGGGAACGCTCGGCGTGCCCGACATCGGCCTGTTTACTCGAGACCAACTCGTGGAGCAGACCCGGATCCTCGCCCGCGCCGTTTCGATTCCACTCGTCGTTGACGCCGACACCGGATTCGGCGGGCCGCGGGATGTCGAGGAAACCGTCCGCCTCCTGGAGGCCGCCGGCGCCGCGGCAATCCAACTCGAAGACCAGCGAGGGGCCGACAAGCGATGTGGCCACCTCGCCGGCAAGCAGGTGATCGACACGGCGGAGATGGCGGACAAACTCGCGGCCGCCGCCGCGGGCCGCCGCGATCCCGGCACGGTCATCATCGGCCGCTGCGACTCCCGAAGTGTCCACGGCCTCGACGACTGCCTCGCACGGCTACACGCCTACCGGGCCGCCGGCGCCGACTGGCTCTTCCCGGAAGCCCTCCAGTCGCGTGATGAGTTTGAGCGGGTGGGCAGCGAGTTCGCCGGTTCGATCCCGCTGCTCGCCAACATGACGGAGTTTGGCACCAGCCCGCTGATCTCGATCCCCGACCTTGCGGCCCTGGGCTTCACGGCGGTGCTCTACCCCGTGACGCTCATGCGGCTGGCCATGAAGGCGATGGAGGCCGGGCTCGCCCTGATCGCCGAAGAGGGGACGCAGGAAAACCTGCTCGACCTGATGCAGTCGCGACAGGAACTCTACGAACTGCTCGACTACGACCCCAAGCACCCGGAGCGGCATCGCTTCGCCCGATCCCAGAATCCCGAGGAGCCGACGTGATGGCAGCCCCACAGCCTGCGAATCAATCCCCAACCAAGGCGACAGCCGAGTTTGCCAAGGGCCTCGCCGGCGTGATCGCCGGCCAAACCTCGATCTGCTCGCTCGACGGCACCCTCCGCTACCGAGGCTACGCCATCGAACCGCTGGCAACGGCCGGCGACTTCGAGGAGGTGGCCTGGCTGCTCCTTCACGGCGATCTGCCGACCCGCGCCGAGCATGCCGCCTTCTCGAAGCGGCTCTCAGCGGCAGCCCAGTCGCTGGATCCCACCGTCCTCGACGCCCTTGCCCGCCTTGCCGCCGCGAGCCCTCAGGCTTCGGTCATGGACGCCCTGCGAACTGGCATCAGCATGCTCGGGCTTGTGGAGCGAGACGACACGCCCGGTTCCCGGACGGCCCTGATCGCCCAGGCCGAACGGCTTCTCGGGCAGACGCCAGCCATCCTCGCAGCCTGGATCGACCTCACCAGCGGACGCACTCCCCGCCCCTGGCCGGCAGGCCCCATCGCCAAGGCCCTGCTGGAGCGGCTCACCGACCGCGAGCCTTCGCCCGCCCATGTGGCGCTCTTCGGCACCACGCTCGTGCTCTACGCCGAACACGAGTTCAATGCGTCCACGTTCGCCGCCCGCACCGTGGCCTCCACCGGCTCCGACATGCACTCTGCCGTCACCGCGGCGATCGGTGCCCTCAAGGGTCCGCTCCACGGCGGCGCCAACGAGAAGGTGCTGGAGGTGCTCGGCGAAATCGGCTCCGCCGACCGGGCCGACGCCTGGGTTCACGAGCAGTTCGCGGCCAAGCGGGTGGTGATGGGATTCGGCCACCGCGTCTACAAGGACGGCGACGTGCGGGCGAAGCTGCTCGGCCGCATGTGCCGCGACATGGCCAGCGGCACGGAGGCTGAAAAACTCGAGGATCTCGCTGATCGTGTCGAGCGGATCATGCTCGACAAGAAGGCCCTCAAGCCCAATCTCGACTGGCCGGCGGCCCGCGTCTACCACGCCCTCGGCCTGCCCGTGAAGGTGTTCACGCCGATTTTCGTGGTCGCCCGCATGAGCGGCTGGACCGCCCACGTGATCGAGCAGATCGGCGACAACCGGATCATTCGGCCGCTGTCGGTCTACACCGGAGCGGCGGCTCGCGACTACGTGCCGCTGGCGACCCGCGGCTGAGCGGCCTTACCGCACGCTCGCCGACTGCTCGGCCGCCGCGGCGGCGGCTTCCACCTCGGCCTGCACGGTCACGTTGGGCACGGCACCCTCGCCGAGATCGGTCGAGATTCGCAGCTGCTGCTCGACTCGGCCGGCCGAGTTCCCGGCCTGGAACGTCACCGGGAGGATGTGCACCTTCGCGGGCGTCGTCCGCGGTTCGCAGGTCAGGCAGCCATCCTCGCAGGCGACACCCGTGATGCAGAAATCACGATTCGCCCGCACGACCACGTTCTTCGTGATGGTGCCACCGCACTTCACGGCACCCATCGACAGCAGTTGCGGGCTCACGGTCACCGCGGCCACCACGCGGCCCTCGACGTCCATCGGAATCTGCGTGGCCCGGGGATCGCTCGTGATCAGGATGAGCTGGCCCTTCACATAGCCCGCCGGCGATTCGGGCTTGAGCCGCATCGTCAGGTCGTAGGAGGTCTGTGACGGCGTCCGCGTTGGCTTCGACAGGTTGACCTCGAAGCTCGGATTCGCACTGCGGACGTCGGTGATGTCCCAGGCGGCACTGCCGACCCGCGTGACGCGCACCTGCCGCTCGGCACCGGCCCCGAGATCGACGTTGCCGAGATCGATGAACGGCGGCTCGAAGGTCACGTCGCCGCGGATGTTGCCCGCCACCCGGAGCTGGACCTCCGCGTGAAACGGCTTGTCGAAGGTGACGGTCAGGGTGGCACCGTGCTGGCCGAGAAACGTGCGGGTGTTGAACTTCGCGACGATCTCGCCCGTCTCGTGCGTCTTGAGGTCGTGCTTCGTCACCTCGGGCGAGGTGCAGCCGCAACTCGTCCGCACGCCGACGACGTGCAGGTCTTCCTTGTAGATGTTGCGGAACACGAACCGGTATTCCGTCTTCGCACCCTTGGCGACGGTGCCGAAGTTGTGGCTCGTCACCGGGAACATCTTCTTGGCCCACTCCTGAGCCAAGGCCGGCGAGCCGCAGCACGCCGCCACCACCGCGACGCCGCACGCGAACGCGCGGCCAAAACCGACTGGCGAACCAAACATTGGACGGCCTGAAGAAGAGGTGGCAGCGACCGTGGAACACGCGGTCCGCAGCAGCCAAGAAAAGAGTACGAGTGCCATGGGATGAGCGTCAACGAGAGGATGAAAAGAGGGCCGGCCAGCCGCCACGCCGAGGCCGGAGCCCGACGGTCGTCTCCTTCCAGTATTCAACCGGAGGGGTGTCGGTTCGGGCCGCAGACCGCATTTTTTCAAGGAAATGAAGGCCGCCCTTCGGCACGACCGATACAGCCCTTGAGGTTTCGTACAATGATTCTGTCCACGCTCGACGGTGGCGGCCGCGGGGCCGCCCGGGCGCTGGACACCTGCCGGCCGCCCTCGGGCGACCAGCAGCAAAACCAGACGGGGGCGTACCGGTATCGACCGGATGGCAAGAGGCCCGGATTGCGTGTCGTGGTTGGTCGGCTGGCCACGTTAAAAGTCGACCAAGCTTCAATTGCCGAAGCTCAGTTTTCTCTGGCTGCTTAACTAAGCAACCCCGAGCGATGGCCCCAGTCGGAAGGGCCTCCCAATCGGTCGCCAAATCCGACTCGCCCCGGTTCACCGCCTGATACGGCCGGGGCTAAAAAAGTTTCGGGCTGGTCCGTGACGCACCCTGTCGGCCGGGGACGCACAGACGAGACTCAAGTTGACCGGATACACACGTAGACGTTCGCGCTGAAACATCACGGGACAGGGGTTCGACTCCCCTCGCCTCCACTT
>JBBAVQ010000208.1:0-5634 GCA_040397625.1 Pirellulales bacterium
GGGCAGCTGCCGCGCGAGGAGCGGGAGGCCATCCGCGGCGAAACCCGCCGCGACCTCGCGGCCATCGCGTTCGCGGTGCCCTGGCAGCTCGTGCTGTTCCTGCTGGGCATGGTGTTTGTGCTGCGGAAGTGGGACGCGTTCGCGGGCTTGCTGGTGGCGTTCGCCGTGCTCTCGGCCGGCGTGTACTGGTTCTGGTTTCGCCACCTGCGGACCGACGAGACGGCACGGGTGTCGGCCTAGTCTCTGCAGCCTGGAGGATCTCCGCGTGACAGCGTCGTTCGATTCCGTCGCTCGCAGGTCATCCCACGGGGGGGCACGGAGATGCTTCGTGGGCTTCGTTCGTGTCGTCGCGGGCCTGCTCGCTCTCGCCGTCTTCACGAGCGAGGGGCCCGTCGGCGGCACCGCCACGGCCCGGGCTGACGATGGCCAGGCCGCAGTTCGGCGGGCTCGCGAGCGGCGGGCGACGCCCACCACCGAGCTCCGTGGGGTGTGGGTGAGCGACGTCGATTCGCAGGTGATGAACTCGCGTGCCGCCATGGCATCCCTGGCGGCGCGGGTGTCGCAGCTGAGAATGAACGCGGTCTATCCAGTGGTGTGGAGCCAAGGCGAGACCTTCTATCCGAGCGATGTGATGGTGACGTACGGCGGCCGGAGGATGTCGGCACGCTACGGCCTTGCCCACGACGATCGCGACCCGATGGCCGACTGGGTCGCTCTCGGTGACGAGCATGGGCTCGACATCGTTCCGTGGTTCGAATGGGGCCTGAAGGTGCCGGCCGACGCGCCCCTCGCGACGCGGCACCCGGAATGGCTGTCGTGCGACGACGCCGGCCGGCGTGCCTTCGACCAGGATGGCACGGCGACCTCGTACCTCAACTTCGTCCATCCGGACGTCCAGCAGTTCTACGAAGATCTCGTCGTGGAGTTCGTCACCCGCTACGACGTCCCGGCGATCCAGTTCGACGACCACTTTTCGCTGAAGAGCACCTTCGGATACGACGCCTTCACGCTCTCGCTCTACGAGCGGGAAGCAGGCAAGACCGCCCGGCCCGCCCCGACCGACACCGAGTGGCTCGCCTGGCGGGCGGCGAAGCTGACGCAGTTCGTGTCGCGCATCTCCAAGGCGATCAAGGCGGCCCGACCCGGGATCGAACTCTCCGTGTCGCCCAATCCTTACCCCTGGTCCTACAAGAATTACGTGCAGGACTGGCCTTCGTGGGTGGAGGGTGGTCTCGTGGACGAGGTGGTCGTGCAGGTGTATCGCGACGACCTGAAGCGGTTCGAAGGGGAACTTCGCAGTCCTGCGCTCGCCAGGCTCAAAGGCAGGGCGCGGCTGGCGATCGGTGTGTTGGCAGGTCAGAAGCCGAAGCCCGTGCCGATCGAGATGGTGCGTGCCCAGACCGACATGGTGCGCGACTTCGACTACAACGGCGTCGTCTATTTCTTTCAGGAGTCGCTGTTTCAGTTCACGGCGCCCGGTGAGACGCCCGACTCGCGGTTCGAGGTCTTGCAGCAGATGTTTGCCGCACCCTGAACGACTGCCCCGGAGGCCGGCCGCGATGAGGCGAGACCCGATCGATTCCTCGTGCGGCACGCGAGCCTGGCTGGTGGCGGTCTTCTGCCTGATCGCGTGGTGCCTGAGCGCGTGGCCGGCGGCCGGCGTGGCTGCCCCGCCCCCAAACTCCCGGCCGCCGAACTTCATTGTGCTCCTCACCGACGACCAACGCTGGGACGCCCTCGGCGTCGTCCAGCGTGAGCAGGGCGACAGGGGCCGCTTTCCCTGGCTCGCCACCCCGAACCTCGATCGCCTCGCCGCCGGGGGCGTGCGATTTCGCAACGCCTTCGTGGTCAACGCGCTCTGCGCCCCGAGCCGTGCGTCGCTCGTCACGGGGCAATACGGCCACGTCAACGGCGTCACCAACAATCACACGCCGCACCCGGTAGGCAACATTTCCGTCGCCGCCCTCCTCCGCCCTGCCGGCTACGTCTCGGGCTACTTCGGCAAATGGCACCACGGCAGGCAGTCGGGAACGCGGCCCGGGTTCGACACGTCCGCGAGCTTCGTCGGCCAGGGCAGCTATTTCGACTGCCCCATCGAGGTCGATGGCGTGACGACGCCGAGCACGGGGTTTGTGGACGACGTGACCACCGACTACGCCGCCACGTTCATCAAGGCCAACAAGGACCGGCCCTTCCTGATGATGCTCGGCTTCAAGACCTGCCACGGCCCCTTCACGCCTCCGCCCCGGCAGGCGCTGGCATATGAGGGAGCCGAGGCGCGACGCGTTCCCAACCTCGACGCCGTGCCCCCTTACAAGCCGGCCGCCGCGGCGGCCAGCAAGCGCGGAGCATCCTCGACCGAGTCGGTGACCGTGCCGACGAACCTCGGCATGTTTCGGGGCATCAATGCGGTGGACGACAACGTGGGACGACTCCTCGACCTGCTCGACGAGCTGAAACTCGCCGACGACACGGTCGTGATCTTCTCGTCGGACAACGGCTACTACCTCGGCGAGCACACGCTCGGCGACAAGCGGTCGGCCTACGAGGAGTCGATGCGGGTGCCGATGCTCGTGCGCTATCCGCGGCTCGTGCCCCAGGGTCGCACAGACGACCGGATCGTGCTCAACATCGATCCGGCCGCCACCCTCCTCGACCTTGCCGGGCAGCCCGTGCCGGCCGCGATCCAAGGCCGCAGCTGGAAGCCGCTGCTTGAGAACAGGCCAAACACGCCCTGGCGAAACAGCTTTTTCTACTGCTACTTCTTCGAGGAGAACCAGGGCACGCCGACCACGACCGCCGTGCGGACCGCCGACGCCAAGCTGATCAAATACCCGGGCCACGACGACTGGACGGAAGTCTTCGACCTTCGCCGCGACCCCTACGAGACCACGAACCTCGCCGCCGACCCGGCCCAGCGAGAGCTGCGGCGGCGGCTTGAAGCCGAATACGACGAGCAGGCCGCGGCGATCGGCTTCCGGATCCCCGACTTCGCCGACACGCCCCCGCTCGACGGGCTGCCCGTCAAGAAAAAGAAGCGCGGCGGCGGCAAGCGGTTGGAGCCGGCAGCGGGCCGCGGCGCTCCCGCCGCCGACCGGGAGTTCACGGACCTGTTCAATGGCCACGACCTCGACGGCTGGGTGGCCGAGTCGCATGCCGATTCCGAATCGCACCCGGACGGCCGACCTGTGTGGTCGGCCCGCGACGGCGAACTCGTCTGCGACGGCCGCGGCTTCGGGTTTCTGCGGTACGCGCGGGAGCCGTTTGCCGATTTCACGCTGCGACTGGAGTTTCAGCTGCAGAAGCCCGCGGGCCGCCGCTCCTGCAACTCCGGGATCGGGCTGCGGACCGTCGCGTTTGACGAGCGTCGTTCGCAGGCGACCCGGCCGTCGATCCGCGGCTACGAGCTTCAGCTGCTCGACGAGGCGGAGGCGGCTCCCTCCACGCATGCCTGCGGGGCGCTCTACCGCTACGTCGCCCCCCGGGAACACGCCCTCGGGCCCAGCGGCGACTGGAATACCCTCGAACTGGCGATGATCGGCCCCCGGATCCGCGTCACCCTCAACGATCGGGTGATCCACGACGTCGATCAGTTCGAGGTGCCGGCGATCCGCAGCAAGCCGCTTTCAGGATTCATCGCCCTGCAAAACCACGGCGGCCCGGCGAGGTTTCGCAACCTCCGCGTGCGGCGCGAGGCGGGAGCGATTCCAGGAGCTGCAGACCTCGAGGCCCAGGCGGCGATCGTGCGGTCGCGGGATCCAAAGATTGGCATCCGGGGAGTGCTCCGATTTGCCGTCGAAGCGGCGGGGCGGGGCTGGAATGCCGAGGCGGTGGAGGAGGCGCTCGCACTGGCGCGGTCGATGCAGGTGGTCGAGCCGGCCGATTCCGAGTGCGGCAACTTCCGCTGGCGGCTTGGTGACGAAGGCGTGCGCGACGCCAACGCCGTGGAGTTTGCCGGGCAGCTGCTTGCGGTGCTCAGGCTCGAGGATGACGGGCGGCTCGTGCCGCGGCCGGTGGGGCGGCGGCTCACGCCCCGGAGCCGCGAACTGGTCGAGGCGATGGCCCGCGACGCACTGCCGTTGATTCGCCGCCATGCCGTGCAGCCGGGACACACCAACATTCGACTGATGCGGATCTGGAATCTGCTGGCCCTCGGCGACCTTGCCGAACCCGATGCACGGCCGGAGGGGGAGGCCGCCTGGCGGGAGTGGTTCGACTTCACGCGGACCCATGGGCTGACGGAGTTTCTCTGCCCCACCTACCTTGGTGTGTCACTCGACTCACTGGCGCTGATCGCCGACCACGCGCCCGGAATCGACACCCGCGTCGAGGCCGACGAGGCGCTCGGCTACGCCTGGCGAAGCGCTGCCGCGCACTGGTTTGGCCCGGCGCAGCGGCTCTCCGGGCCGCATGCCCGCGACTACGACTACCTCTACGGCCGCGGCTACGCCGACGAGCACTTTGCCGACGCCGGCTGGCTCACCGCCCCGCCGCGGGCCGAGGGGGCGGGCTGGCTCCCGGAAGCACCGCGGGGCTCACTGCAGGTGTTTCGTGCCGCGTGTCGGTCGGAGCCGCCGGCCGTATCGGTGCGAACCATCCTGGAGGAGGTGCCGCGGTTCGTGGTGGAGCGGACGGGCACGCATGCGTGGCAGCGGATCACGAACTACGTCGGCCGCTCGGCCACGATCGGCGTAGCCGGCGACGGCCGCGGCGCCGAGGACAAGACGCTCGTCGTGAACCTGCCGGCGTTTGGAGATCGCGGTGCCGCTGCGGCTGAGCCGTTCGCTGAAACGCCCAACGTCACGCTCGTCTTCGACGGACGGCACGATCCCTACGGTCTCGATCACGTGCCGGCCGGCGCGGCGGGCCACCGCAAGCCGCACCACCTTCGCCCCTATGTGATCAGTTCCCAGCAGGGGCCGCGGGTCACGGCAGCCTGGTATCTCGATCCCCGCCGCCCCGCGTTTGGCGTCGATCCGGAGTCGCTCTCCTGCCTCGAGGCCCACCTTCTCATTCCCACGGGATGCGACGTCTGGTCGGTGGAGTCGCGGCTCGGTGCCGACGCCGAACTGTCGCCGGAGTCGATCGTGTTTCTGCGGGGTGGCGACGGCACGGCCCTCGGGATCCGCGTGCTCCCCGTCGCCGCGGCCGACCTGCGGCCAGCGACGCTCCGGCTCGTCGCCGATGGCGGTCGTGAGCCGGTGCAGCGGCTGACGGCCACCTTCGCCGCACAATCGCCCGAGCGGGGAGCGCTTCTGCCCCTCGACCTCGAACTCCGTGAGTCACTCGACGACGCCGCGTTCGCCGCATTTCGCCGAGAGTTTGCCGGCCGTGAGGTGACGGCCCGACTCGATGGCACGCGGTTCACCGTGTTGGGCGCGCTGCCGCTGGAGCTTGAGATGGGTGCCCCGAATGACCGGCCGAGACGGGTGGCGTTTGCGCCGACGCTGTCAGCCGGTGAACTGCTGCTCGTCAACGGCCGCGACGTGGCCAACTGGGGGCCCGCGGCGGCCGCGGAATGATCCGTGCGATCGCGTGCGTGGCGAGTTGGAGCCGACCGGCCGTAAGGCCGCGGGCGTCCCGCACGCAGGGGTTCGTGTACAAGCCGACCGGCCGTAAGGCCGCGGGCGATGG
>JBBAVQ010000209.1:0-5630 GCA_040397625.1 Pirellulales bacterium
GCCGGACACTCGCTACGGCCCTCCAGGCCTTCGCTCGCTCGATGCTGACTTCGCTCCGCCATCCATGGCTGCGCTCGTCAGCAACGCCGGCTCCCGGGAACGGGCAGCCCCTCGCAGCCTGCATCAGGAAGCCCAATCGCATGAGGGATGGGGGCGCGCCGGCTCGGCCACATCACTCGGGTCTTCTCGTAGCACAGTAGGACTCATACGGTTCCCACGTGATCCTCGCGGGTTTTTCCACGGACCCCTCAAAGCCCGGAGCGGAAGCGACGGGAACGACTCCGCGGTTGGCAAGCGTCGCTCGCCGCCGCCACGCTTGATCCCCTCGCTCCCGCTCGGGGCTTCCTGGCGGAATGACACCGCCGCAGGAACGCCTGGGGCTCATGGAGAAACTGTATCAGGTTGAAAACCCGAGCTACTTCTTCCGCCGCGAGGGTTTCTTCGTCGCCGTCGCCTTCTTCTTCGCTGCAGCGTGTTTCGTACTCGCGGCTGGGGCTTCGGGTTCGTCGTCCTCGACCGTCGCGATCTTCGATTTCCGGCCCTTGGCCTTCGGCTCCTTCTTTGCCGTGGCCACATCGCCGTCGGCCTGGCCGGGCATCACCTGCGGCACGATGATGCAGTTGTCGCCGAGTTCGAGATCCTCTTCCTCCTGGATCGGCCGGCCGCGGTCGTCGAGCTTCACGTCGGCCTCGGCCGTTTTCTTCTTCGCCACCGCGAGCAGCTGCTCATAGAGCTTGCCGCGGTCCTGACCGTTGATCTGCGCCACGGCCGAGGCCACTTCGCCGAGATAGCGGAGGAAGATGCTCCGCCGCTGGCCTTCCTGGGCCACGCGGAGCCGCCGCCGCATGTACATCCCGAGCTTGCGGCCCACCGCCTGCAGCGCGAGGCGGATCTCCTTCTGGATTTCCGGATAGGAGGCGATCGCCTCCTTCGACTCGCTGGTGAACGGCACCCAGACACTCGCCACGTGCACCATCGCCGTCACGGGGCCATTGGGCAGGCCACCGCGCGATTGCGAGAGGCCGTACGATCGCCAGTTGGTCGAGGTGATCGTCTGCGTGACCGCGCAGGCAGCGGGCTGGAACTGCAGCGGCACGCGGTTGGCATACCGCAGCACGTTCATGCTCTGCCCTTCGTCCACGTTGACGTGTTGCATGGCTCCGTGCAGGGCGTCGAGCTGAGGCTTCTTGAGCTTCGACGGGCTCTGCCGCGGAGCGAGCTGGGCCTCGGCGAGGATCTTGTCGGCCGCCTCGCCGCCCATGCCGGTGAACGTGGTGGTAAGGAACTGCCGCAGGCTGCGGGCATCGCTCTCGGAGGCGAGTTCGCCGAGCCCCTCGCGGCTGATCTTCTGCGCCGCCACGCCGCCGCCGTAGGCGAGCGCCGCCTCGATGACGAACGGGTTGCCGCGGTAAACGGATGGCGGGCGGGTGGCCGCGGTGAAGAACTCACCGGGAACGACCTGCCGGAGTCCGGCCAGAAGCCGCTGCTCTCCGATCGGCACCACGCAGTCGGTGGCCGGCGGCGGAATCTTCGTCTCTTGAATGGCCTTGAAGAGCGCGTCGGCCTCGCCGCGGCCGAGCTTTCCCGTGGTCACGCGGCTCGAGAGCTTCGCCATGTCGCAGATCTTCTTCGCCGTGCCGTGCGAGACGCGGGAGAACGACTGCGTGAGAAACTGCGCCAGCGTGATCTTGGGATGCTCCTGGAGCATCGTCACGAGTCGGCCGAGTTCCACGCCGTAGGGATGCGGCTTGATCTCCTTGGGCTCCGGCGGCAGGTCGTCGGTCGATCGCTCGAGAATCCGTTCAGGCCCGTCGGGCCCCTGGAAGTGGATCCGGGCGTGCGGGTTGGAGATCGCGGTCTGTTCGAGATACTCCTCGACGCTGCCCCTTCCGCGTTGAAACTTGGCCTCCATCTCGATCGTCACGCGGGTGCCGTGGTTCACCGGCTCGCCCTTGTCGTTCTCGGCGACCCACTCGATCGAGTGCTTCTTCATCAACTCCGCGCCGCCCTTGCCGGCGGGGATGTCCACGCCGTCACCCTTGCCGTTCAAGATCTCCGGCTGGTTGGTCTTGGTGTCGATCCGCAGTTCGGAGTAGTGGGCGGGATGCTTGGCGTCGATCTTGGAGATGATCTTCACCGGCTTGCCAGTGGTGAGCACGCCATACATGCCGGCGGCCGAGATGCCGATGCCCTGCTGGCCGCGGCTCATCCGTAGCCGGTGAAACTTGGAGCCGTAGAGCAGCTTGCCGAAGATCAGCGGAATCTGCTTGCTGACGATGCCGGGGCCGTTGTCCTGCACGCCCATCCGGTAGCGGGTGCCGGCATCGCCCACCTGCTCGATGTGCACCCAGATCTCGGGAACAATGCCCGCCTCCTCGCAGGCGTCGAGCGAGTTGTCGACCGCCTCCTTCACGCTCGTGAGCAGCGCCTTGCGGGGCGAGTCAAACCCGAGCAGGTGGCGATTCTTGGCGAAGAACTCGCTCACCGAGATGTCGCGCTGGCCGGCGGCGAGGCTCTGGGCGGTAGCCCGGCGCTTGGCGGTGGGCTTGGTGGGGGCAGTGGCTTCGCCGTTCATGGCCGGCGCCGGCTCCTGCTCCACGGCGGCGGCCTTTGCAGGCTTCCCGTTCGCTTTGGCGGGCTTCTTGGCGGCTGGTCGTTTGGCTGTCTTGACCATTGGTTTTCCCGAGTTTTGGCCCCCAGACTGTGATCCCGGATGGCAGGCTTGGCAAGTGGGGCCGGCTTTGCGGGTCGCGGGGACTTTGGGGCGGGCGGTCGGGGGCCGTCGTTCGATGCGTGTATCGCCGGCTCGGGGGCGGCAAAAGTCTTGTCGCCGGGGCGAGGATACGCCCAAGGCTCCTCGAGCGTTCGCCGACCCCCTCGCCTACCCGCTCAGGTGTGCCAACTCGTCGCTGCACCTATCCAAAATGTGCTCGAGGCAGGATCGTCGCGCGGCTGGAGTGCGTTGGAAGCAACACGGTCGCGAGCCTTCACTGCGATGGCTGCGGAAGGTGTGCCTGTCAGGAAGAACCGGCATCCGAGGCATTGGCGGAGTGATGCGCAGGACGCGTTCCGGCCGAAGTTTCGGTTGCCGGGGCGATCCCGGAAACGTCTGGCTCCGTCCACGAGGTGCCCCGATGCTGCGTGTCTGCTCGAACCGGCCCTGGATGCTCGCGACGCTCCTCGTCGCCGAGGCGTTCGCCGCCGTCTCCGCCTTCGCGATTCCGATCGACGGCGGCGCTTCCGGGCCCACCCCCGACGTCTTCTACAACTTCTATGTGCCGCCCGTGCCGGCTGGTGGCTATCCGGGCATGGGGGCGCAGCTCTATGTCTCGCCGCGGCCGGTGCCGCCCCGAGTGGGCCACACCTGGAATACCTACCCGCCGTTCATGCCGCACGAGTTCCTCTACAAGCACCGTCGCCGCTACATCCGCCCTGCGGGCGTGACCGGCATGCGAACCGACGTGCACGCCTACTGGTACTGATCCCGGAGAATCTTCCATCATGGATCGCCGCGTTCTCATCACCACGCTCCTCGCGGGTTGTGTCGCCCTGGCCACCGCGGGCCTCCGCCTCGCAACGGCTGGGGATCATTTCGGGTATGGCATGCCAGCACCGGGATGCGCCGGCGCGGGCTGCGCGGCGGGCCAGTGCGGTCCGGCTGGCTGCGGCCATGCTGGATGCGGTCAGGGCCATTGCGGTCGCGGGCTGTGCTGCCACCACGGACACTGCGGGAAGGGCTGCGGGCCGTGCGGTCATGGCTGTGGCCACTGTGGAAAATGCGGCCACTGCTGCGGAACGCCGGTGGGCGGCCCCTGCGGCTACGGAAAGACCGGCGGCCTGCACGAGCACTGCAAATACAACGCCTGGGAGAAGCGGTACTTCCTCCGTGCCCAGGGCAAGAGCTGGCACAGCGCCTGGTACGACCCTGCTGAGGGGCGGCCGATCGCGCTGGTCGTGCCTCCGACGAGCGAGTTCATGACGCAGTATTCGTGGGGCGTGCCGAGCAGCCGCGTGGCGCCGATCTACCACCAGTTCCATCGGCCCTATCCGGGGCCGGGCGGCGTGGCTGGCAGCAGTGGCGGCGGGTTCCTGCCGACGCCCAACCAGCCGAGCGACACGGTGCAGTTCGGCGTCAACGCCGTTCGCGGCCCCTGGGGCGCGTACTGACAGACGTGCCCACGTAGCACAGGTTTTCAACCTGCGCCGCCCACGTAGCACAGGTTTTCAACCTGTGTGTCTTTCGGCTTCGCATCGCGCTCGCGGCTACCCACGCCCGTCGCCGGACGCTCGCTGCGCCCATCCTGGGCTTCGCTCGCTCGATGCTGACTTCGCTCCGCCATCCATGGCTGCGCTCGTCAGCAACGCCGGCTCCCGGGCATGGGCAGCCCCTCGCTGCCCAACTCTGGAAGCCCAATCGCGGAAGCGATGGGGACATGCCGGCCCTGCCGCGCTGCTCGGGACTGTCCCTCGCTGCCCTCCCGTAGCACAGGGTTTCAACCTGTGATCTTCACCGCTGCTCGTCGAGCCGGGCGCGGGCGAGGGTGGCCCATGGGCTTTCCGGGGCGAGCGCGAGAAACCGGCCGAGATGGTGGTCGGCATCGCTCGCGAGGCCCATCTCGCGGAGCACGCCCGCGATGTGCCAGTGAGCATCCGCATAGTCGGGCTCCTGGCGGAGCACGCCCTCGAGCGCCGCAACCGCCAGATCGTGCTCACCGAGTTCCGCGAGCACGCAACCAAGGCTCGCACGGGCCTGGAGGTGGTCGGGGTCGATCTCGATCACCGCGTAATACCGCTCCCTCGCGGCCGTCAGGTCGCCCGACCGGTAGAGCAGTTCGGCCAGCATGAAGACCACGCGGGCCGACGGCCCCTGCGCCTGCAGCACCGCCCGCAGGGCCTCCGCCGCCTCGACGAACTCGCCGGCCGCCTCGAGGTCATCCGCCAGGTCGAGGATTTCCGCCGCATCGGTGCCCGGAGCGGGGAGGTCGGCCGACAGGGCGGCCGGGACGTGCGCCTCGGCCGGTGGTGTCGTTCGAATACCGACGATCGCCGGCTCGTCCGACTCCTCGACGCCGCCTGCGGTGTCGGTGAGTGACGACGTGTAAAACCCGAGTTGCAGCTGGCGTCCGGGGGCCAGGAGCCGGCCCCCTTCGTCGAGGCTCAGCCGCCGGCCGTCGAGACGCACCCGCGCCGCGGCCTCCGCGGCAGCCCGCGCTCCGCCCGGCGCGAGGCCGCCGAGTTTGGCGTCGATTTCGCGGAGCGAGAGCCCCCCCGCGAGCAGGCGGGCGAGATGACGGCCCACGACCAGCTGCGGAAAGTCGAACCACTCGACGGAGCCGGCGATGTGGGCGGGCACGAGCAGACCGCCTCGCGACCAGTGGCGGATCGCGGCCGGGGGCACGCCGAGCACATCGGCCATCATCGCGGCCGTGTGAAGGCGGTGAACGCCTGGTGGCTCAGCGGGCGGATCGTCGAGCAGGAGCGGCTGCCGCGGGCCGCGGCGCTGGGGCGGAGCCGCCGCGGCGAGCCGTCGCCCGGGTTCCGGCGTCTCGTTGTCCGTGAACTCGGGGGGCATGCGCGAACCTTGTGAGGATCGCGGGAATGTACTCCGCGCATCGGCGGCTGCCAATCGG
>JBBAVQ010000210.1:0-5623 GCA_040397625.1 Pirellulales bacterium
GCCGGCGACATCCGAGTGAGCCGAGGCCTGGAGGGCCGAGGTGAACGTCCGGCGACGGGGTACGGGCAGTCCCTCGCCCACCGTAAAACTACGGCTACTCGAAGGTGATGAACGAGTGGTCGCCGGTGTAGCCGGTGTGGGCGAACCACCACTCCCATGCCTTCGGAGAGCAGAACATCTGGCAGGTGAACTGCCAGTAGAGGAGGTTGACCTTCTCCTCCTCGGTCCGCCACGATTCCACGCAGAGATACTTGTGCCGCCGGCCCACCCGCTCCATCTCCTTGAGGGCGTCGTAGAGGTCGAAGCACTCGAGGTTGTGGAGCGTGTTGATCGAGATCACGAGGTCGAAGCTCTTGTCGGCGAAGGGGAGCTTCGCGGCGCTCGCGTGGCGGAGAAAGGGCTTGACCTCTTCCTTGGCGTGCTCGAGGGCGTAGGTCGAGACGTCGATCCCCGCCACCTCGACGCCCGGCACGGCCTGCGTGAAGTCGTAGAGCAGAAATCCCTTGCCGCAGCCCACGTCGAGGATCCGGTCGCCCGGCTTGATGCCGTAGTGGGCCACCATGGCGTCGGCCACCTTCCGCCAGCGGCCGTCGTAGGAATAGCCGCCGTAGCCGGTCTTCCGGTCGCCGTCCCAGTAGTCCTTGCCCCATTGCTTGGCGAGCTTGGCCGCCTCGGCCTTGGGAAACTCCGTGACGCGGGCGACGTAGTCCCGCTTCGTGCTCTTGTGGACGACGGACAGAAAATCGACGTAGGCCATGCGTGGGCTCCCGATTCGGATCAGGCGTTGAGGCGGTCGAGTGCGGCGCCGACCTTGGCGAGCTGGGCGGCGCGGCGGGCACCCCGGTCGACGACAGCACCCGCGAACGTGCGGCGACCGTCGTCGGGGAGGAACTCGTTGAGCATGATACAGCACCACTTGAGTTCGTAGACCGGCAGCAGGAGCTCGACGCGGCGGCGGAAGGCGGATGGTGCGCCCCAGAGGCTGGCAAGCGACGCGACGAACACCGGCAGGTGCTCTCGAGGCACGGGCACCGCGGGCTGGCAGAAGAAGTCGCAGGCCATCTTGGCGGGGTCGTCGTGGCCGGCGTACTCGAAGTCGAGAAACCGCAGGCGGCCGTCGGCGGCGAGAATCGCGTTGTGGAAGCCGAAGTCAGACGGACTCAGGCAGCGGTCGATGGCGGCCAGTGGCTCGTCCACGCCCGTGCCCGCCGCCGCCAGCACCGACTCGCGGACGCGGTGCCACGCTGGCACGACACGGCGGCCGACCAGCTCGGCCGCCTCGCCGCCGAGCGGAGAAGCCACGTCGATCCCGCCCAGCCGCGCGACGCGGCGATCGACGCACGCTGCGTGCGACGCGATCGAGAAGCAGGCCTCGGATGCCTCGGGCAGGGTGGCGGCGCGGCGGGTTTCGCGATGCTCGTTCACCACGCGAAAGAATGACGCCGCCTCGGCAACGTGCGCCGCCGTCACCTCACCGGAAGCGAGTTTGCGACCGGCGACGAACTCGTAGACGGCCATGCCCGCGGCGTGGTCGCTCGCGAGCGGCTGCGGCAGGGCTCGCGCCCCGACCTCCCAGGCGAACGAGCTGAAGCCGTAGTCGGCCCGCAGCCGGTCGCGGGGATCGGCGGGATCGCGGAAGTAGACCTTGAGCACGACCGGCGCTCCCGCCGACGCGACGAGGTACACGCGGTTGTTTCCGCCGCCCGTGAGCCGCTCGAGCCGGTCGGGCGGCGAGACACCCGCTGCGCGGAGAACTGGCGCGGCGCGATGCACGATTTCGTCGATGGCACCGGGGGTCGTCATGCAGCATCCTGCGATCTCAGGCACTGCCCCCATCGCTTACGCGATTGGGCTTCCTGATTCTGCCCCCATCGCTTACGCGATTGGGCTTCCTGATCCAGCAAGCGTAACCGCTTCAGCGGTACGGCCGAGTTCCCCGCGGGAGCGTGCCAACTCACGATCGAGCCTCCGCGAGGAGTCGCTCGACGTCGGCCCATGATGCGGCCAGTTCGACGCCCGCGGGCGGCTCATGAAGTCGGCCGGGGTCGAAGAGGATCCGTCGCACGCCTGCGGGGAACCGCGGGTCGGTGAGGAGCTCCGGCAGGTCGTCGATGAAGGTTGTGCAGCCCACCGCCGCGATCCGGGCGAGTTTTCCCTCCTTCGTCTCCTCGAAGAACACGCGGCTTTCGGGTAGGCCGATGGCGGCTTCGTCGTGAAAGCCGTGCCGGGCGAGAAAGTCGCGGGCCGCGGCGTGGAGGTCGTGCTTCTCGCCGAGGTAGGGAAACCGCGTGCGGTGGCTGACGATCGCCACGGGAAGTCCGGCGGCCCGACACGTGGCGAAGAACTCGGCCACTCCGGGAAACAGCGCCGCGTCTCCCATCCGGGGCCCGTAGATGATTCCCTGGAGTTCGGTCCAACGATCCTCCTGCCCGACCGCCCGCAGGTGATCGCGGACGGCGGTCTTCGAGGTGGCCGCGTGCGGCGGCACGAGGCCCAGGTCGAGGGCCGCGCGGCCGAAGACGTCGTCGTAGCGGACGATCGTGTTATCGAAGTCAACGCCGATCACGTGGCGTTCCCGAGCCGGGCGAGGATCGTCGCAGCCACGGCCGGGCCGGTCAGCCCGCACCGCTCCCGCATCCACTGCTGGCTGCCGGCCTCGGAGATGAAGGCGTCGGGCGTGCCGCAGGCGACGAGCGGCGGATGCGGCCCGTCGCGGCGGGCGAGCCACTCGGCCACCGCCGACCCAAGGCCTCCGATGACGCTGTGCTCCTCGACCACGGCCACCGCCCGAAAGCGACGAAAGGCGTCGGCGAGCAGGGCCTCGTCGAGTGGCTTCACGGTGTGCATGCTGACGACGCGGGCCGAGAGCCCTCGCGTCTCAAGTTCCTTCGCGGCCGCCAGCGCCACCGACGTCATCGTTCCCATGCCGAGCAGGCAGATGTCGCTCCCGTCCCGCATCACGATCCCCTTGCCCACCTCGAACGTGGGCGGTGTGTCGTGGATCGCGGGCTCCCCCTTCTTGCCGAGCCGGATGTAGGCGGGGCCGGGAAGTTTCAGGGCCGCTTCGATCGCCGGCCGCACTTCGGCCGAGTCGGCCGGGCAGAGGACGGTGAGGTTCGGGAAGCAGCGGAGGATGCCGACGTCCTCGCAGGAGTGGTGCGTCGGGCCGAGCGACGCATACGACAGGCCGCTGCCCGTGCCGACGATCACCACCGGCACGTCGTGGTAGCAGATGTCGACGCGGATCTGCTCGATCACGCGGGTCGTAGCGAAAGGCGTGATCGTGTAGGTGAAGGGACGGAGGCCCGAGAGGGCGAGGCCCGCCGCCATGCCGGTCATGTTCGCCTCGGCCACGCCGCAGTTGTAGAAGCGGTCGGGGCAGCGGTCGCGGTACTTGTCGAACAGGCGGTTGCCGATGTCGCCCGACAGGAGCACGATCCGCTCGTCGGTGGCGGCCAGGTCGGTGATCGCGGCGGCGAAGGCGTTTCTCATGCGGGCACCTCCGGGAGGCCGAGTTCGACGCGGGCCTTCCGCACCTCGTCGGCCGTGGGGATCCGGTAGTGCCAGTTGTTGTCGTCCTCCATGAACGACACCCCCTTCCCCTTCACCGTGTGGGCCACGATCACCCGCGGCCGGCCCGAGCCGTCTGGCTCGCGGGAGACGGCCGCGAGCACGGCCGCCATGTCGTGGCCGTCCACCTCACAGGCGTCCCAGCCGAAGGCCCGCCACTTCTCGGCGAGCGGCGCCAGCGCCATGATCTCGTCGCTGCGGCCGGTGGCCTGCCACTTGTTGTAGTCCACCATCACAACGACGCTGTCGAGCTTCTGCGCCGGGGCGAACATCGCCGCCTCCCAGACGGAGCCCTCTTCGCACTCGCCGTCGCTCATCAGGACAAACTGCCTCGCGGGCCGCTTCTGGATCCGCGCCGCCAGCGCCATCCCGAGGGCGATCGGCAGGCCGTGGCCGAGCGAGCCCGTGGCCGCCTCGACGCCCGGGACGCACTGCAGGCCGGGGTGCTCCGGGAGGGCCCCACCGTCGGTGTCGTAGGTGTCGAGCAGCGCGGGATCGAAGAAGCCCCGCTCGGCGAGGGTGACATAGAGCGCGGTGGCGGCATGCCCCTTCGAGAGGATGAACCGGTCACGATTCGGATCGAGCGGATGTCCGGGGTCGATTCGTAATGGCCCCCAGTAGGTGGCCACGAGCAGATCGATGCACGACAGGGAGGAGCCGAGGTGCGGCGTCTCTGCCGCGTGCGACATCTCGATCACCCGGCCGCGGATCCGGGCGGCGATCGCGGCGAGGTTCGGAGCATTCGTCATGGCAGGTGCGGAAAAAAGGGAAAAAGGTGGCAGGCACCATTTGTCAGAAGACCCCGGCCCTTGGCCGGGGCCGTGTCGCCTCTGGCGACCGGCAAATGGTGCCTGCCACCTTTTTCATGGTTTGTGGACGTAGTTGGCCGGCACGTGCTTCAGCCGGTCGAGGTTTTTCTTGAGCCAGGCGATCGTCTCGGCGATCACGTCGGCCACCGACCGCTTCGGCTCCCAGCCAAACTCGGTGCGCGCCTTCGTGCAGTCGAGCAGATAGGCAGGATCCTGGGCGAGGCGGGCAGGCGTCGTCTCGACGGCGTCCTCGAACCGGGCTCCGAGCTGCCGGCAGATCTCCTCGACGACTTCGCGGATCGTCTGGTTCTGGTCGGTGGCGAGGTGGTAGACGTCGCCGGGGATGCCGCGGCGGGCCACCTCCAGCGTGCCGCGGGAGACGTCGGCCATGTGGATGAACGACCGCACGCTCGTGCCGCCCCCCTCCAACTTGAGCTTCTCTCCCGTCAGCACGCAGTACACCGTCCGGGGAATGATCCGGTAGAGCGGCTGCCCCGGCCCGCAGACGTTGGCCGCCCGCGTGAACGCGACGGGGAATCCATAGGCCTTGCGGTAGGCCAGGAGGTTCATGTCGCAGGCCGCCTTCGACACGGCATAGGGCGTGCTCGGGTTGAACGGCGCGGTCTCCTTCACGAGCCCGCTCGTGCTGCCGTAGACCTCCGGCGTCGAGATCTGCACGAACTTCTTCAGGAAGTCGAGCTTCTTGAGCCGGTCCACGAGCCGGGCCGTGGAGACGACGTTGGTCTGATACCAGTGATCGGGGTTGTCCCAGCTCTGGGCCACCATGCTCTGGGCGGCGAAGTTGACGATGAAGTCCGGCCGGGCCTCGCGGATCACCGCCCCGATCCGATCGAGATCGCGGTTGAAGTCGAGGGCGTGGAACGTGAAGCGGTCGTGCGGAGCCCACCTGTAGGGCAGCAGCGCCTCGTCGGGCTCGGGCGAGCGGCTGATGCCGATCACGCGGGCGCCGTCGGCGAGGGCCTCGGCCACGAACGTGGCACCCGAGAACGAGTTGCTGCCGAGAACGACGAAGGTTTCAGACGGTGCGGCCATGGGGCTCACTTCAGGTGGACCGCCTTCATCGTCTTGATGTTGGAATACCGCGTGTCGGACATCGAATCGGGGAGCTTCCCCGCCTTGAAGGCCTTGATCAGGTCGCGGGCCCCGTCTTCGATCGTCCGCTTCGGCACGAAGCCGAGCACCCGCTGGATCTTGTCGGAGTTGATGCGGTAGGAGCGGATGTC
>JBBAVQ010000211.1:0-5618 GCA_040397625.1 Pirellulales bacterium
CCTGGGTGGTTTGCACGACGGCGGACGAACGCCAACGCCGCGAGACCGGCGGCGGCGAGGGGCGCCGCTGACGGCTCCGGCACGACGGCTACGCTGTTGACCGTCACGAGGCTGCTCGGCGCCAGCGACGGCGCGAGCAGTGGTAGTTCACCGAACCCGGCGCCGAGCTGCACCGTGCAGTCGTACACCGGCACCGCCCCGATCGCATCGAGTGCAGCCAAGCCTGCCGCACCGACCACGTTGCCAAACACGGCGTAGTTGCCGTCGAGGGCGGGATTGCTCTGGACGTTGAAGTAGAACTGGCTCGTGGCGCTGTTGGTTGCGGCCCCGCGGGCCATTGCGATCGTGCCGCGGACGTTGCCCACGCTGCCTGACTCCAAGACGATCGGCGCGTTGGTGGGGATGGAGAGGAGTTCGTTGCCGGAGAGGTAGTAACCGCCCCCCTGCACGATCTGGATGTCGGCGGGGTTGTAGGTGGTGCTTCGGTGGATGATCGACGACGTGTAACTGCCCGCATTGATGTAGGCGAGGAAGTTCGCGACCGTGGTCGGCATCGCGGTGTCGTAGAGTTCGACGTCGAACGAGGCGACGTTCGTGTCGAAGCGGACGAGTGTGCCGGCTGGCGCATTGCCGGCACACAGCCCGGCACACAGGATGGCAGCCACGAGCGGAAGGATCAGGCCGATTCGGCGACGCGAGACGAACATGGCACGACCTCGAGATAGGACCGCGGAAACCGCGATGCCTTCGGGGCCTGCAGGGACGGGCGCGGGATGGGGTCAGCAAGGGGTTGGCGGCAATGCCGCCGCGGAGCCTAAGAATTCCGACCACATCCCATCGCGTCGTCCGGAGAGCCGGACGGAGGCGGTCGACGGGAGCTTCACGCGGTCAGGAGCGGTTCCAGAAAAAGCGGGCGATCGGTTGTCGATCACCGTGAACTCCTTCAGTATGCCGCAATCGAGCCTGGGCTGCAACGATCCGGTGGAGAGGCGATGACCAGGGTTTTTCGCGACCGCTACGGCGCCCCGTCGAAACTCGACGACTGCACCGCCACAGGCCCGGGGGCCGGGGCTGAGTTGTTTGTCGTCGAGGGAGATTCCGCCGCGGCGGCCGTGGCCAGAGTCCGCGACCCTCGCCACCAGGCGGTGCTCCCCATGCAGGGAAAGCCGCTCAACGCTGCCCGCGCGCCGCGGGCCAAGGTCGAGAGCCATCCCTTCTTCGGCCCGCTGGCGGCGGCGCTTGGCACCGGCGTCGAGGCGGCGTGCGATCCGCGGCGGATGCAATACGACCGCGTGCTGGTGCTCACCGATCCCGACGCCGACGGCATCCACTGCGGCTTCCTCGTGCTGCTCTACTTTCACCGCTGGATGCGGCCGCTCCTCGACGCGGGGCGGATCGAGGTGGTGCGACCGCCCTGGGGCGAGGTGGTGGTGGCGGGCGAGATCGAACTGGCGTTTTCGGAGCCGGAACTTGCCGCCCTGGCTGACCGCGGCCGCGCGGTGGGCGAGATGACGGTCCGCCGCTACCGCGGCCTCGCGGCGGTGGATCCCGCCATGCTCCACGAGACGTGCGTGGCAACCGCCACCCGGCGGACGGCCAGGGTGTCGGCCGCCGAGGTGGCATCGATGATTGAGGTAGTCGAGGCGCTCGAGCCGGAGGGGCCGGGGCCGGCGGCGTAGACTTTCGCCATGACCATGCCCCCTTTGACGACGCCCCACTCTTCGAGGCCCGTGCTCATCGAGCGGCTGCTCGACCCGGCGGCGTATCCGCATCCCACGTTCGGCATCCGACTCGTCGAGACGCACATCTCGTGGGTGATCCTCACCGGGCCTTTTGCGTACAAGCTCAAGAAGCCGGTGTCGCTCGGGTTCGTTGACTACTCGTCGCTGGAACTGCGGCGGCGATCGTGCGAGGGCGAGGTCCGCGTGAGCGGCCGGTTCGCGCCGGAGCTCTACGTCGCGGCCGTACCGATCACCGGCAGCGCGGAGGCGCCGCGCATGGGGGGCGACGGTGAGCCGATCGAGTGGGCGGTGAAGCTCGTGCAGTTTCAGGAAAGCGACCGGCTCGACGCCCGGTTTCAGGGGGGGCGGCTGACGGCGGCCGACTGCCGAACGCTCGGCGAGGCGATCGCGCTGGTGGAGGACCGGCTGCCCGTCGCACGGCTCGGCGAGCCGTGGGGCACGCCCGAGTCGGTGCTTGCGGCGGCGGCGGTCAACCTTACGGCGATCCGCACGCACCTGCCCGAGGCCGCCGGCCGCGTCGATCGCGTCGAAGAGTGGCTGCGTCGCCGCCTCCGAGACGCGGCGCCGCTCCTCGCCGCTCGGCAGGCTGGGGGTCGCATCCGCGAGTGCCACGGCGACCTGCACCTCGCCAACATCGTGCTCCACGACGGCCGGATGACGCCGTTCGATGCGATCGAGTTCAGCGACAACCTGCGGTGGATCGACGTCGCCAACGACGTGGCGTTTCTGACGATGGACCTCGAGGCCCGGAGCCGATCCGACCTCGCAGCGGAGGTGGTGAGCAGCTGGGTCGAGGCGGCGGACGATCATGCGGCGGTTGCGGTCATGCCCGTCTACGAGGCCTACCGGGCGATCGTGCGGGCGTCGATCGCCGCGATCCGCGCGGGGCAGGGCGACGAGGCCTCCCGAGCCGAGGCCCTCCGCTACCTCGACCTGGCCGAACGGCTCGCCGTGCGGCCCGCGCCGGTGATGGTCGTCACCTGCGGTCTCTCCGGCAGCGGCAAGTCGACCGTCGCGGCCGCACTCGTGAGCGCCTTGCCGGCCGTGCGGGTGCGCAGCGACGTCGAGCGAAAACGGCTTGCCGGCATGCGGCCCACGGAGCGGCCGGCCACCGAGGCGGCGACGGCTCGGGTCTATTCGGAGTCGTTCACACGGCGGGTCTACGCGCGACTCGCGGAGCTGGCTGGAACCATCCTCGATGCCGGATGCAACGTGGTGGTCGATGCGGCCTGCACGAAGCGGTGGCAGCGGGATCTGCTCGCGAGGGCTGGCGGTGATCGCGGGATACCGATCATCTGGATGGCCTTCGACGTTCCGCCGGAGGAGCTCGTGGCCCGTGTGACCCGGCGGCGGTCGCGGGGCGACGACCCATCCGACGCGTCTGCCGAAGTCGTGATGCGACAGGCGGCCGACTTCGAGCCGCTGGCTGCCGATGAATTGCGGGGCGATGGCACGATCGTGCGCGTGACCGCGGCCGACGCAGCCTTTGGGCCCGAGGCCGCGGCGGAGCGGGTGATGACGGCTCGCAACGCGATGATGCAGGAGGGGCGACGATGAGCGAGCTGCCGACGGGGATCGTGACGTCGAGTTCCTACGAGGAGCACCTCACCGGCGACGGCCACCCGGAGCAGCCCGCCCGCGTGACCGCGATCGTGGAGCGGCTCGAAGCCGAGGGGCTGCTCGCACGAGCCCGGCGCATCGAGCCGCAGGCGGCCGCCGACGAGGCGATCCTCCGTTGCCACACCGCCGAATACCTACGGATCGTGAAGGAGGATGTCGCCGACGGCGAGCGACAGCTCTCGACGGGCGACACGCGGATCTCCGCGAGGTCGCTCGACATTGCCCGGCTCGCGGCCGGAGGCGTGATGGCGGCGGTGGATGCGGTGGTGAATGGAGACGTGCGAAATGCCTTCGCCGCCGTCCGGCCGCCCGGGCACCACGCGACGCCGAAGCGGGGCATGGGCTTCTGCCTGTTCAACAGCATCGCCATCGCGGCCCGGCACGCGCAGGCCACGCATGGCATCGGCCGCGTGCTGATCGCCGACTGGGACGTGCATCACGGCAACGGCACGCAGGACACCTTCTATGAGGATGGCAGCGTGTTGTTCTTCGACACCCACCAGCATCCGCTCTATCCAGGCACCGGCCTGGCCACCGAGACCGGCCGCGGAGCCGGTGAGGGCCTGACGATCAACTGCCCGTTTCCGGCGGGCAGCGGCAGGAAAGAGATCGTGGGGGCGTTTCGCGAAAGGCTCCTGCCCGCGGCGGAGCGATTCAAGCCCGAACTCGTGCTCGTATCGGCCGGCTTCGATTCGCGGATCGGTGATCCGCTCGGCGCGTTCACGCTTACCGACGAGGATTTCGCCGAGCTCACCGGCATCGTGCGCGAGATCGCGGCAGAGCATGCTGGCGGCCGGCTCGTCTCGACACTGGAAGGGGGCTACTCGCTTTCGGGCCTCGCCTCCGCGGCTGCGAGCCACGTCCGAGCGCTGATGGTGTGACGGGGACTGGGCACGCGAGGGGATGCGCGCCGACAGCATCTGTCGGGCCGTGGCCTCTTGCGGCGACCATGCGGGGGTTTCGCGGATGGGCCATTGACGAGGCTGGTTGTAGACTCCCGTCGCCTTGCCGGAGCCGGCTGCAGCATCGTGGCTCGGACTGGTGATCCCCGGAGCGGTGGGATGGTCGCGGCGTCGGCGAAGGGATAGGCTCGTGGTTTCTTCACCGATCGAACCGTCTACGGAGTGAATCGCATGTCTGGATCCCGGGGTGCCACGCGGCGCGGTTTTCTGTCGGGTTCGCTCTCTGGGGCGGCCGCCATGACCGGGGGCTTCGTGCCCACGTTCGCCTGGACGACGACCGCCTTTGCCAACGCCGCCGCCAACGACCGTCCGCGGATCGGCTGCATCGGCACCGGCTCGATGGGCATGGGCGACGCTCAGGGCCACGCCCAGTTCGGTGACATCGTGGCCGTGTGCGACGTCGATAACCGCCACGCCGAGCGGTGCCGCAATGATGACAATGCGGGCAAGTGCAAGGCCGACGCCTACCGCGACTACCGCCACGTGCTCGACCGGGACGACATCGACGTCGTCAGCATCGTCACTCCCGATCACTGGCACGTGAAAATCGCCATCGAGGCTCTGCAGGCGGGCAAGCACGTGTTCTGCCAGAAGCCGCTCTCGCTCACGCTCGAGGAGAACCGGCTGGCCCGGGCCGCCGCGGAGAAGTTTCCGAAGCTCCAGTTTTTCATCGGCACGCAGCAGCGGAGCCAGAAGGATCAGTTCCTGCGGGCGGTGAACATGGTCCACAAGGGCCTACTCGGCGACATCAAGAAGGTGACGGTCGGCATCAACGGCAGTCCGACGGGCGGCCCGTTTCCCGTCGCGGAACCGCCGAAGGAACTCGACTGGGAGATGTGGCTCGGCCAGGCGCCGAAGGTGGACTACCGCGAGAAGCGGTGCCACTACGAGTTTCGCTGGTGGTACGAATACTCCGGCGGCAAGTTCACCGACTGGGGCGCGCACCACGTCGACATCGCCCAGTGGGCGCTCAAGGAAGACGCCAAGGGCAAGGGCCCGACGAAGATCAACGGCACCGACGCCAAGCATCCGGTGCCCTTCAAGGACGGCTATCCCACGGTGGACGACTGCTACAACACGTCGGACGACTTCGCCGTGAACTGCACGTTCCCCAGCGGCGTCGAGATGGTGGTCACGAGCCGCGGCGACAACGGCATCCTCTTCGAGGGCACGAAGGGACGGATTTTCGTGAACCGCGAGAAGGTCACGGGCAAGCCCGTCGAAGAGGGCTGGGACAACGACAAGTTCACCGACGCTGACGTCGTGGCTCTCTACAAGGGCAAGCCCTTCGAAG
>JBBAVQ010000212.1:0-5611 GCA_040397625.1 Pirellulales bacterium
GGCCCCGAGCCTCGTGTACGCCAGACCTGATGCCGCATACGCTTCCTGGCGGACGCGAATGCCGTGGGGATTCTCGCGGCGTTTCTCGCCGCGTACAACACATCCATGACCGCCTCCTCACGCGACCCCGTCGTCCGCACCGACCTGCCGCTCGGACCGCCGATCCGCGGCAAGGTTCGCGACTGCTATCGCGTGTCGGGCGGCCGGCACGGCGACGCGATGCTGATCGTGAGCACCGACCGGATCAGTGCCTTCGACTGGATCCTGCCCACGCCGATTCCCGACAAGGGCCGCGTGCTCACCGCGATCTCGGCGTTTTGGTTCGACCTGCTCTCACGTGGGCCCGATCCGGTGGCGCATCACCTGATCACGACCGACGTCGATGCGATGGACCTGCCGGCGAACGTCGATCGCGAGCCGCTCCGCGGCCGCACCATGCTCGTGAAGCGGGCCGAGGTGATCCCGTTCGAGTGCGTGGTCCGCGGCTGGCTCGCCGGCTCGGGCCTTGCGGAATACAGGCAGCGCGGCACGGTCTGTGGCGAACCGCTGCCAGCGGGGCTCGTTGCCGGCGGCCGGCTGCCCGCCGCGATCTTCACGCCCGCCACAAAGGCCGAGAGCGGCCACGATGAAAACGTCTCGTACGAAACCATGGCGGCCCGCATCGGCGGCGACCTCGCCGCCACGCTTCGCGACAAGAGCCTCGCCGTCTACTCGCGGGGGGCGGCCCACGCGGCGCTCCGCAGGATCGTGGTTGCCGACACGAAGTTTGAGTGGGGCCGCCTTCCCGACGGCACGGTGATCCTCGTGGACGAGGTGCTCACGCCCGACAGTTCCAGATTCTGGCCGGCTGATGCGGCCGGCTCAGGCCGCGTGCCCGACTCGTTCGACAAGCAGTTCGTCCGCGACTGGCTCGAGGCCAGCGGGTGGGACAAGGCGAGCGAGCCCCCTGGCCTGCCGGCCGAGGTGGTCGCCAAGACCCGCGACAAATACCTCGAAGCCTGCCGCCTGCTCACCGGCTCCCTTCCCGAATCCGTGGCCTGATTCTGCCGTCGGGCCCGGTTTCGCTCCGGGGCGAACCGCTCTAGGGACGCCCCGGACCCGCCACTAGAATCGGCCGGCCTGACGGTGCCCTGACACCGTGCCCAAGACCGTGCCCTGAGACCTGCCTCTTCGGACCCCACTCGATGCTTCGCTACTGGACCGCCGGCGAATCCCACGGCCCCGCGCTCGTTGCGCTCGTGGACGGCTTTCCTGCCGGACTCACCGTGGACATGGCTGCGATCGACCACGAACTCAAGCGGCGACAGGGCGGCTACGGCCGCGGTGGCCGCCAACGGATCGAGACCGACACGGTGACCTTCCTCTCCGGCCTCTGGCGGGGTGTCACGCTGGGAAGCCCGCTGGCGCTCGAGGTCGTGAATAAGGATTACAAGCTCGAGCGGCTCGACGAGGTCGAGCGTCCACGGCCCGGCCACGCCGACCTGCCCGGATCGATCAAGCATCTTGGCGGCGTCCGCGCCGTGCTCGAGCGGGCCAGCGCCCGCGAGACGGCCGCCCGCGTGGCCGCGGGTGGCCTGGCCCGGCAGCTGCTCTCCGCGTTCGGCATCGAGGTGGCCGGCTGGGTGACGGAGCTCGGGCCCGTGGTGCTCGGCGGCCGCACCGGTTCGCTCACCGAACTCCGCGGCATCCGCGATGCGAGCGAGATCTATTCGCTGCATCCCGAGCGTGATGCCGAAGTCACGGCGCTGATCGACACGATCGGCAAGGAGGGCGACACGCTCGGCGGCATCGTGGAGGTGCATGTGGACGGCCTGCCGGTCGGCCTCGGCACCCACGCCCAGTGGGATCGCAAGCTCGATGGCCGGCTCGCTCAGGCCGTGATGGCCGTGCAGGCGATCAAGGGCGTGGAGATCGGCATGGGCTTCGAGGCGGCGCGCCGCCGCGGCTCCGAGGTGCACGACCCGATCGGCTTCGATGTCGCTGCCCGCGACACCCACACACTCGGCTTCACGCGGCCCACCAACAACGCCGGCGGCCTCGAGGCGGGGATGACCAACGGCCAGCCGCTGGTCGTCCGCGCGGCGATGAAGCCGATCAGCACGCTCCGCAAGCCGCTCGGCTCGGTGAACCTCCGCACGAAGCAGCCCGAAGACGCGGCTTACGAGCGGAGCGATGTCTGTGCCGTCAGTGCCGCGAGCGTGATCGTGGAAAACGTGGTGGCGTTCGAGGTGGCGGTGGCGCTCGTGGACAAGTTCGGCGGCGACAGTGTCGAGGAGATGAAGGCTCGCTGGGATCTCTACCACCAGCTGGCCCGCAATCGCTGATTCGGCCCGACGGATCGGGTCACGGGAGGACAGGGATGTTCATCGAGCGGTCGGCCGGACGGATCCGGCTGACGAGGCTGATCTTCGTGGTCGCGGGGCTGGTGCCCTGCCTGCTGCTCGCCGGCTGGGCGGTGCACCGCGGGTCGGCGGCGCATCGCAACGCCGTGCGGGCTGCCTGGCAGGCTGCCGTCGGCCTCCCGCTCGAGGTGGCGACGGTCTCGCATCCCCGGCCTGGCGTGATCGCGGCGACCGGTGTGGTCGTGCGGTCTCCTGCAGGGCGGCCCCTGCTCGAACTGCCAGCCGTGGAGGTCGAGTCGGCCGCGACCGAGAATCGGCTCGTCATTCGTGCCGCGCGGGTCGATGCCGCCGCGGCGTCGATGCTCGGGTCGCTCTTTCGTGAATGGCTGCAGAGCGACGCCCGGCATCCGCGGAACTGCGTGATCGAGGTGGCGGATGTGACCTGGGGCGATGCAGCGGCCGATGGGGGCCGCAGCGAGAGCCTGAGGATCGAGTGCGTCGGCCAGGGGCCTGTGCGGGCGATTCGTCTCGTCCGCGGCGATGGCGACGACGAGATTCGCGCCGTGCGAACGCTCGAAAGTGAGGGGCACTCGATCGCGGAGCGGTTTGAGGTGGAGGGACGCCTCTCCCGTCCCGTTCCCGCATCCGTGCTCGCCGCCGTCGCGGGTCTACCTGCCACCGCGACGGCCGCGATCGCCTCCCGCGCCACGGTATCGGGCGATCTGCAGGCCACGCACGATGCCACCGGCTGGAGCGGTTCGGCGACAGGACGACTCGACGAACTCGATCTCGGCGGCTGCTGCGCTGCGGTGCAGGCCCGCGGTGCCGGAGCGGTCAGCGTGTCGTTCGAGCGGTTTGCCTGGCGGAGCGGACGCCTGGTGGATGCAGCGATCGTGTGCGAGTCTGGCCCGGGGTGGGTCGAAGCCGCACTCTTCGACAGGCTCGTGATCGCCCTGGGATGCAGGCCGGGGCCGGCCTTGCAGGCGTCGGCCGACACGAGGTCCTTCGATGCCGCCGGATGTGCCCTGGAACTCGACGGTGGCAGCGTGACGGTGCGGCCTGCCGGCGGTGCGAGTGGGCTCGCGACCGCGATGGGAGCAGTGCTGCTCCAGGCTCCGGCCACGCCGGTCGCGTTTGAACGGTTTGCCTGGATGGTGTCGCCCCCGGCGGCCACCTTTGTGCCGGCAGACGGTCCCGGAGCCTGGCTCATGTCGATCGTGCCGGACTCTGCGAGCGGAACGCAGCGGGCCATGAACCCCTCCCCGAGGGAGGGTTCGAGGGGGTTTTGACGCAACTTTGACGCCCGTCCGACTCCCCCCTGACCGCGCCCCGCTGCCCAAGAAAACCCGTTGACGTCAGAGTAGTGCCGTTGCCGATGACGACGGCAGCGGGCAACGCCTCGCGAGAGGCGGCCCGCGAAGCCGCGGCCACGGCCGACTCCGTGAAGGAAGGGTTTCGATGACGCCCCGCTCCCCCGCCCTGGATGCCCCCGTTCTCGAACGCCACCGCCGCGGTGCCAGCGTGGCAGACGTTGCCGACGACTTTGGCCGTTCGGCCATCCACGATCCCCTGGCCGACACGTCGCAGCCGGTCGTGGAGCCGCGCCGCGAACTCGAGCGGGTCAGCAACTGGTTGGCCGATCTCGACTGGCCCGCGGTGATCTGGATCGGCGCGATTCACCTCGCGGCCCTGGCGGCGCCCTTCTACTTCACGTGGTCGGGCCTGGCGATCTGCCTCTCGCTCTACTGGGTTACCGGCGGGCTGGGCGTGTGCCTCGGCTATCACCGCCTGCTGACGCATGGCAGTTTTCAGACGTCGCCGGCCATGCGGTTTCTGTTTGCGTGGCTGGGCGGAATCTCGGGCGAGGGTTCGGCCGTCGCCTGGGTGGCGAACCATCGCAAGCACCACGCATTCAGCGACCAGGAGGGCGACCCTCACTCACCCCGCGACGGCGGCCTCTGGTCGCACATCCTCTGGATGTTTCCCGGGCATGCGCCGGGCGAACTCGAGGCCCATGCGAAGCGCTGGGCGCCCGACCTCGTCAAAGACAAGGGCGTGCTCTTCCTGCACCACACGTTTCTGCTCTGGCACTTCCTGATCGGCGGGGCGTTGCTGGCATCGGGGTGGCTGCTCTATGACCGGTTCACCGGCGTTTCGTGGCTGCTCTGGGGGCTCGCGGTGCGGATGGTGATCGTGTTTCACGTCACCTGGTTCGTGAACTCCGCGAGCCACATGTGGGGCTATCGCAACTACGAGACCACCGACGACTCCCGCAATCTCTGGTGGGTGGGGCTGCTCGCCTTCGGCGAGGGCTGGCACAACAACCACCACGCCTACCAAAGGATGGCCGCCCACGGGCACCGCTGGTGGGAACTCGATCCGACCTACTGGGTGATTCGCGGCATGGAAGCCCTCGGTCTCGTGTGGGACGTGGTCCACACGCCACACGGCGTCGGCCGAAAGCCTGGTCGTCGGGCTGCGGTGAATCAGGCCTGAGATCGGGGCAAAGAATAGGCCCGAGAACGACCCCAGGTTGCAATTATCCGTCGCCCGGATACACTCCTCGGCTGAATCCAACACCTACACAATCAATGCCACCCGCGGCGGGTGGATGACGGCTGATGTCGCTCACGAAAGAACGCAAAAAAGAGCTGATCGGTGCCAACCGGCGGGGAACCGCCGACACCGGCTCGGCTGAGATCCAAATCGCCTTGCTGACGGGGCGGATCTCGCACCTGACGGATCACTTCAAGAAGCACAGCAAGGACTTCGCCAGCCGGCGTGGTCTGCTCATGATGGTGAGTCGTCGTCGCAGGCTTCTCGACTACCTCAAGCGGATCGCTCCGCAGCGGTATCTCGACATCATCCGCCGCCTGGAAATCCGCAAGTAGCGGACCTGCCTCGGTTTTCCGGGGCGGCCACGGCTGGCGTTGATTGGGTCGGTCCATTCGACGGTCGCAGGGCATCGTGTCCGCGGCCTTCGCTGGCCTATGGGTACGGATTCCGCGCGGACGCTTCGGTGCGTCCCGTGGGACACGGAACAACGGGTCGAATCACCAGACGGCACGGCTCCCCTCATGCGATCCATCGGTCGCGGGGCAGTCGGGCACAGCAAGAAGGAATGCAAACGTGAAGCAGCGAGTTGAACGGCAGATTGGCGACCAGGTGCTCGCGATCGAGACTGGTTTTCTGGCCAAGCAGGCGGCGGGCAGCGTGCTCGTCAGCTACGGGGAGACGGTCGTGCTCGTGGCCTCGGCCACTGGAGCGCC
>JBBAVQ010000213.1:0-5598 GCA_040397625.1 Pirellulales bacterium
CTCTCGCGGATTGTGTTCGATAACGTCGCGCCTGTCCATGCCCGTCGCCGGACGCTCACTGCAAACTTAGGAAGCCCAATCGCGTAAGCGATGGGGGCACGCTGGCCCAACCTCATCATCGCAAGGGGCTGCCCATGCCCGTCGCCGGACGCTCACGTCGGCCCTCCGGGCCTCCGTTCGCTGCGTGTCCGCTGCGCTCCGCCATCCATGGCTCCGCTTGCTCCCACAGCCCGGCTCCCGGGCACGGGCAGCCCCTCGCTCGCCATGCGGTTGGTTCGCCGAAATGGTTCGCCGAGATTCCATCACGACGAGAAGCGGATCGGCAGGCATCCGCAGGGGCCTTGGATGGCCCCCGCGGATGTGCCATGCCACTCAGATCGCAGCCGCAGCGGTCTCGCCGGTGCGGATCCGAACAACCTCGGCGAGGTTCGTCACGAAGATCTTGCCGTCGCCGACCTGGCCGGTGCGGGCGGTCGACATGATCTTGCTGATCACGCCCTGGGCCTCGTCGTCGCTCACCACCACCTCGATCTTCACTTTCGGCAGGAAGTCGACGGAATACTCGGCGCCGCGATAGGTCTCGGTGTGGCCCTTCTGCCGCCCGAACCCGCGGACCTCGGTGACGGTCATGCCCTTCACGCCCAGGGCGTTGAGGGCATCCTTGACCTCTTCGAGCTTGAAGTGGCGGATGATGGCTTCGATCTTCTTCATGATGGTCTCCTCGACTGTGATCGGCCCGCGTCGCGGTGCCGAAGGTGTTGATCCCGAGCCGATCGCGCCGACCGACTCCCGCCAACTCCCTGAACTGCACACGGCGTGCCAAAGCCATCACATAGAAAACGGGCTGTTTTTCCAGGGCTCCCGGCCTCGGGATTGTCGCGCTGGCGCGAATCCGGCCGCCGGCCGTCGCAGCCGCGCGACAGCCTGACTCATACGGGTTCGCCTTGAGTCATACGCCAAACATTGTCCCAGCCCAACGCCGTGAGGCGTGCGGCGAGGCCAATAAAGACTCAGCACCTTCTCGACCGCGCCCGAGGCCTTACGGCCTTCGGCTTCTACGAAACCTGTCCAAGCCCAACGCCGTAAGGCGTGGGGCGAGGCCAGGACAGAGCCCCGATCCCTCCCAACGCCGTAAGGCGTGGGGCGAACCGCCACCAACCGCCGCATCGCACCCTCCAGCGCCCGCGGCCTTACGGCTGTCAGTCGCCACGCCCTCGAGCGCGGGAATCACGCGGGCACCGGCTCACTCCGCCGACCCGAGGCCTGCCCGGTCGGCCAGGCAGGCCGTGTGCATCGATCCGTCCGTCACGCGAAAGATGCCCGGCAACCGCTCCTCCCAGTCCCGGTTCGCTGCAGGCACATACTGCCGCGCGTTCGCCTCGATCCCCGCCACGCCCGGCACCCAGGCCGCGATGCCAGCCGAGTGCACGAGCGCCGCGCCGGGGCAGGTGAGGTCCTGCACGCACACGAACATCCCGTGCCGGCGTGCCGCCGCCGCCATCAGGAGCGAATGCGACTGGCCTTTGCACGCCTTGAGCGCCACGCCGGTGTAGCCGAGGTCGCGGGCGAGGAGCAGCGTCTCGAGGTCGGTGAGCGACTCGTCGATCACCACGGGGCGGAGTTTCGCCGCGAGGTGCATGTCATTCCGCGGCACGGCGGCAAGATCGCGGGCGGTCGGCTGCTCCACGTAGAGAATGCTCTCCAGGCACCGCGCCGAGCCCGTCTTGACCCGCCGCAGGTACTCGAGCACGTAGTCGACGTTCGGGCAGCGCTCGTTGAAGTCCACGCAATACCGCCACCCCACGTCGGGACGGGTTTCGCGGGCGATGCGATCGACGGCGAGCGTGCGCTCGACGTCCCAGTCGAGTGACTCGCCCTGGAGCTTGATCTTGATGTTCCACAGGCCGTTGAACGCGATCCACTCGGCGAGTGTCCGCGGCAGACCGTCGCGGGGCACGCCCGCCGCATCGGCCTCGGCAGCCGAAAGCGGGTCGCTGCCGCCAACCGAATGAAACAGCGGCACGGTGTCGGCGGGCGTCGGCCGCACCACGTCCTGAAGGCTCTCGCCGGCGAACTCGCTGCCGAGATAGCGGGAGAGGTCGTGCCCCACGAGTTCGGGCGCCACGGTCAGAAAACTGCTGCGGCCGAGCGCCTTGCCGCAGGCGTCGTGCAGCGCCGCGTCGAACGGACTCGCCACCACGAGCGTGGCAAGTTTCGGAATCGCCACCGGCAGCGCCAGCCGGGCCGACTCGGCAGCGGCCGCCGCAAGAAACTCAGGCTCGAGGCGATGCCAGAGTTCGAGCGGATGCGCCGCCTCCGGGCAGTCCCTGACGACGCCCGCGATCCGTCCGGCGAGGCTCTTCATGGCATCGAGCGTGGCCTGGTAGGGCAGGTCTCGAGCAGGAAACGCCCACACGTTTCCCAGGGGCATCGAGGCGGCGCCGGTCACCACGCGGCCGTCGGGGAGTTCGGCGTCGAGCGTCACGTCGAGCAGGGTGACGCGATCGACCGGCACACCGCCGAACTTGTAGGGCGTGCGATAGCGGTGGTTGCGAAACTCGGTGCGGACGTCCTTCACGCGGAGCATCGTCGGACCGTCGGCGGCGGCGCGACTGCGGCGGGTTGAAGCCGCCCATGCGCCCACGGCAGCAGCCGCCCCGCGGCAGAATACCCGGCGCGAGGGTCGGCTCATGGTCGCGGTTTCCTGTGGTGCCTCAAAGCCTTGTACGGGTCGCACCTGATCGTCAGGCGTTCTTGAGAGTCGGGGCTGCCCATGCCCATGCCCGTCGTAGCATCCTCGTGTGCAGCTCGTTCAGGAAGGGGAAGCAGCCGGATCGGAGGCACGCGCAGAAGCCGGTGAGACGTGTGCCACGCAAGACTTGCTCGGTACCGTTGGGGAAGAGAACTCACACGTCCCGCCGGCGCCGAGCATGCCTCCGGCCGGCTGCGCTCGCTCTCCGACGCGCGAGGATCACGTACGACGCAGGGTAGGATACAACATCGTGACGTCGGCACACCGGCGCTACGCTGCAGGTCACAGGCTGCAGATCGGGGACTTCTCATGAAGACGGCTTCACTGTCGCAGTACGCCATGCTTGTCGGAGCCATCGCTATGGCGGGCGTCGATTCGCCTGCTGCCGAGCAGGCCAACTATGACGAGGCGGCCGTTCGGGCCTATACGCTTCCTGACGTGCTCGCCGGCCCCGACGGTCAGACCGCAGCGACGGCCGACGCCTGGCGGACGATCGTACGCCCCCACCAGTTCGCGCTGCTCGAGTCGAGCGTCTACGGCCGGCGCCTGCCCGCAGTGCCGGTGAGCGTGGTCGGCGAGGTCGAGCGTGCCGAAGCGATGCTCGCCGATGGCACCACGGCCTCCCGGATTCAGGCGCGGCTGCGGCTCGGCGACACGCCGCAGGCCGTCACGACCGATGTGCTCGTCTATCTGCCGACGAGCGAGCGACCGGTGCCGGTGTTCCTGCATCTCAACTTCAGGGGCAACCAGGCAGAGCATCCCGATCCGGCGATCCGGATGTGCGCAGCCTGGCTGCCGGACGACAAGCGTGGGGAGATCGTCGGCAACCACGCCACGGAAACCTCGCGGGCCACGGACTCGCGGCACTGGCCTGTCGAGAAACTGCTCGACCGCGGCTACGGCGTCGCCACCGCCTGCTATGGCGACGTCTTTCCCGATCGTGCCGACGGCCGGGCGGCGAGCGCCCTCGCCGCGCTCGGCAGGCCGCTGGACGGCGACCTTCCCGCCGACGAACCGGGCGCGATCGCCACCTGGGCCTGGCAGCTCTCCCGGATCCTCGACTGGCTCGTCACGCTGCCCGAGGTGGATGCCGCGAAGGTGATCGTGGTGGGCCACTCGCGAAACGGTAAGGCGGCCGTCTGGGCTGGCGCCTGCGACGCGCGGTTCGCGATGGTGGTCTCCAACGAGTCGGGCTGCGGCGGCGCGGCGATCGAGCGGCGAAACTACGGCGAGACCGTCGAGGCGATCACGCGGCGTTTCCCACACTGGTTCTGTCCGGCGTTCCGCACATATGCCGATCGTGAGACCGACCTGCCCGTCGATGCCCACGTGACACTCGCGATGGCGGCGCCGCGGCCGCTCTATGTTGCCAGCGCGATCGACGACCGGTGGGCCGACCCGAAGGGGGAGTTTCTCGCCGCCGTCGCCGCCGGCCCCGTCTGGGGCCTGTTTGACCTGGAGGGCCTCGGCACCACCCAGTGGCCGCCGACTGACACGCCGGTCGGCCAGACGATCGGCTACCACGTCCGCACCGGCAAGCATGACCTGCTCGAATACGACTGGCTCCGGTATGCCGACTTCGCCGACCGCACGCTCCGGGGCATCGAACCGCTAACCCGCGACGCAGCCGACTTCCATCCCGTGCAGGAGCCGCTCCCTGTCCCGCCGCCCCCCGGGGCGATCCTGCTCTTCGGCGACGGCAGCGAGCCCGGTGGCCCGAAGTTCACCGCCATGGATGGCGGGGCGATCGACTGGCAGGTCGTGGACGGCACGCTCGTGATGGGAGCATCGAAGGGCCATGCCAACCATCTCGTCTCGGTGCCGGTGTTTCGCGACGCCGACATCCACGCCGAGTTCATGACCGTGCCGATCGCCAAGGGTAACAGCGGCCTCTACATCCACGGCCACTACGAGATGCAGATCTACGACTCCTTCGGTGTCGAGCCGCCGACCGACCAGGACGAAGGTTCGCTCTACCGGTTCGGCACGCCACTGGTCAACGCAGCCCGTCCCACGGGCGAGTGGCAGGTCTACGACATTCGCTTCGTCGCACCGCGACGGAATGCGGATGGAGCGATCACCACGGCGGGACGAATCACCGCGTGGCTCAACGGCAAACTCGTCCAGGACGGAATCGAGTTCACAGAGCCACGCTCGCCCTACATCCCCTACCGGCACGGCGTGACCGACCACCTCCGGGCCATCGAAGCAACCCTGCGAAAAACCGGCAGGGGTCCCCTCTTCCTCCAGGACCACGGCAGCCCGGTACGATTCCGCAACATCTGGATCAAGCCGCTCGACGGCTGATCCGAGTTTCATGTGATCGTAAGGCGTTACAAGGCTCGGGGCTGCCCATGCCCGCCGCACCATCATCCCTGGCATGGGATTCCGGACGGGGGAGCAGCCGGATCGGGGGCACGCGCAGAAGCCGGTGAGACGTGTGCACCGCAAGACTTGCTCGGTACCGTTGGGGAAGAGAACTCACACGTCCCGCCGGCGCCGAGCATGTCGCCGGCCGGCGGCGGTGACCAGACGACGCGCGAGCATCACGTGCGATGCGGACGAGGCGTTCACCGTGCGCTCGGGGCTCCCCATGCCCTCTGCCTGCCCGGTCGGCCGATTTCCGCCGCAATTGGCAAGCGATCGTCCCGTGACGACGACCCGGGTGTCGTGCCAGCCATATCACCCGTTTGTGGTTTGTTTGACCTCGGGGACGCCGCTACATTTCGTTGCCACGGACCGCATCCAGAGAGGGGACCATGCGAGACAAACTCCCACCCACCCGGCGCCGCTTCCTGGCGGCTTCACTCCAGGCCTCAGCCACCGTCGTCGCGGCCCCCTACGTG
>JBBAVQ010000214.1:0-5466 GCA_040397625.1 Pirellulales bacterium
GAGGGCGGCGCGGCGGCGGTCGTTGAACGCCCGCTCCTCCGGCTCCCAGGCGGCGGCGATCTCCCGCCAGTCCACGCCGGCCTCGATCGCCAGCCGCTCGCGGTCCGAGCCGAAGAGCAGGTCGATGGCAATCGGATCGGCGACGAACTCGTAGGGCTCGGTCCGCCAGGCGAAGCGCTCCGGATCCTGCCGCCGCAGCTCGACGAGCAGTGCCAGGCCCGCCCGCGCCGGTTGAAAAGCATCGCGGTCGGTCACGTGCATCTGCACGCCGCCACAATCGATGCCGGCATGCTTGTGAAACGTCGGCCGGAAGGTCAGCGGCCGGAAGACGACGCCCGGCAGATCGAATGCGGCTAGCCGACGGGCCAGCGACTCACCGTCGATCCACGGCGCGCCGCAGATCTCGAACGGCCTGGTGGTGCCGCGTCCCTCGCTGAGGTTTGTCCCCTCGAGCAGGCACTGGCCCGGATAGACCACCGCCGTGTCCACCGTCGGCATGTTCGGCGAGGGCAGGACCCACGGCAGGCCACAGTCCTCGAACCACATGCCCCGCCGCCAGGCCTCGCAGCGGACGATGTCGAGGGCCGCCGACTCGAGGCCGAGTTCGGCGGCGTAGAGCGTGGCGAGTTCGCCGATCGTGAGCCCGTGACGGATCGCGATGTCGTGGGCACCGATGAAGCTCTCGCAACCCGGCCTGACCCCCGGCCCCTCGACGACACGGCCGCCGAGTGGATTGGGCCGATCGAGCACGACCACGCCGACGCCCAGCGGGGCGGCGGCCTCGAGGCAGTACTTCATCGTCGCCTGAAATGTGTAGTAGCGGCTCCCGATGTCCACGAGGTCGATGACGAGCGTTTCGATACCCGCCAGCTGCGCCGCCGTCGGCCGGAGGCTGGCGGCGGTGTCGCCGTAGAGGCTGTACGTCCGTCGCGCCGGCGCCGATGTCTCCGCGTCCGTCACCGACTCCAGATCCTGGGCCTGCCCGTGCAGGCCATGCTCGGGGCCGAACACGGCGACCAGTTCGACCCCCTCCGCGGCGGCGAGCAGGTCGGAAGCCAGCCGCACGCGTCGGTCTACGGCAGCCGCATGGGTCACCAGCCCCAACGGTCGGCCGCGCAGCCGAGCAAAACCCTCCTGCGCGAGAATGTCGAGGCCCGTGAGCACCATCCGCCTGTCTCCCAAGGTCGCCGCAACCGCCGACGGCGGCGACAGTGTCGCCTTTTTCCTTGCGTTGGGGCAGGGGCGTTCCGATACTTTTCTTGGGGAGAACCGCCGGTGTTCGCCGACGTCCCCGCTTCCGGCCTCCGTTCGTGGCCGACCTGGCGTTCGCCATGCCCAAGCACCGTGCAGCCCGAAGCCGACCGCGGGATTCGCAGGCCACGCGCCGGCCGCTCGCCCACGAGCGGCTCGAGCCTCGAATCGCGCTCGCCGTCGCCCCCGGCCTCGCCGCCACGGGCAGCCAACCAGCCGGCGCGCTCAGCGGCAAGATCGTGTTCGCGTCGGCCGGCCATGGCTGGCAGTGGAGCGACACCTTGAACCGCTATGCGACCGACCGCGGCAACACGCTCTCGATGGTCGAGGACTTCGGCAACCAGGACCAGTTCACGTTCTACGCCGACTACCTGTTCCGCGCCGGGGCCACGGTCGTGCCGCTGCGGCCCCTCGGCCGGCAGCCGAACGAAGTGGTGCTCGACAACGACTCCAGTGACGTGGTCTGGAGCGGGCTGTGGTCCACGAGCACCTCCGGCACCCGCTGGTACGACGACGACTATGGCGCCGTGGCCGACACGGCCAAGTATCGGTATGCAAACGTGACCGCGACTGGCGAAACCGCCACCGCGACCTACGCCCCCACGATCCCGGCCGCCGGCTTTTATCCGGTCTACGCCTGGGCCTCGACGAGTTCCAACCGCACCGACCAGCTCTATCGCGTGAACCACACCGGAGGCAGCACGCAGGTTCGCATCGACCACCGCAAGGTCGGCAACGGCTGGGTCTATCTGGGCACCTACCACTTCGCCGCGGGCCGCTCGCCCGCGGACGGCTCGGTCACGGTGAGCAACTCATCGACCGCCGGCGGATCGGTCGTGATCGCCGACGCGATCCGTTTCGGCAACGGCATGGGAGACCTGCCCTCGGGCCCCAACGGCATCGGCACGGGGAGCGTCTCCGGCTATCCCCGCGAAGACGAGAACGCGCTCCACTGGCTGTGGCGGGGGATCGGGCAGTCCACCACCTTCACGAGCCCCTCGACGCTCCTCGGCACCAGCAACGTCTCCGCGCCGGCGCGGATGGCCGAGGACATGAACGCCGACACCAACCCCTATGGCACGAGCGTCTACGTCGCCTTCCACTCCAATGCCACCACCGGCGACCCGGCCACTGCCACCGGCCGCGGGGCGATCGGGCTTTTGAGTTCCACCAATCCCACGCCCAACCAGAACGCACTGGCCACCGCCCTCGGCCGCCAGATCAACGTCGACATGCGGGCGCTCGACGGCCAGTTCGACTACGACTGGAGCACGCGGACGACCTACGCCGCCGCCGGCGACTACGGCGAGATCTCCAACCTCCGGGCCCTCGGAGAGTTCGACTCCTCGATCATCGAGGTGGCCTTCCACGACAACACGCCCGACAACGCGCTGCTCCGCGACCCCCGCGCCCGCGACCAGATGGCGCGGAGCACCTACGAGGGCACACTCGAGCACCTGATCGCCTATCCGGGCACCACCACGGCGCCGGCCAACGTGACGCTTCCTTCCTCGCCGACGCAGGTCTCGGTGACCTGCACGACGGATGGCCGGGCAACGATCTCGTGGGTGCCGGGCCCGAGTTCCTCCGGCGGCACGGCGGGCGTGTTTGGCAGTCCGGCGACCGGCTTCCGCGTCTACGGCTCGACCGACGGTCTCGGCTTCGACGGGGGCACAGCGGTGGCCGGCGGCTCTGTCCGGTCGCTCACGCTCACGGGCCTCGACCCGACGAAGCCATACCAGTTCCGCGTGGCGGCCACCAACGCCGGCGGCGAATCGCTGCCGTCGGAGGTGGTGACGGTGCTGCCCGCCGTCGGTTCGCGGCAGGTGCTCGTGGTCAACGGGTTCGACCGGCTCGACAAGAGCCAAAACTTCAAGCTCACCTTTCTCACCAGCGGCACCACCACCGAACGCGTCTGGGCCCGCTACAACAACAGCCGCGACTATGCGGGGGTGGTCCAGGCGGCGATCCAGGCGGCCCGGCCCGGCGTCCGCGTCGATGCCGCGAGCAACGAGGCGGTGATTCAGGGCGCGGTGTCGCTGGCCACCTACGACGCGGTGGTCTGGATTCTGGGCACGGAATCGACCGCCGGACGCACGTTCGACGCCACCGAACAGACGCTCGTCGAGCAGTTCGTGGCCGGCGGCGGCCACCTGTTCGTGACCGGCGCGGAGGTGGGCTACGACCTCGACGGCCAGAACAACGGTCGCACGTTCTTCCGCACCACGCTCGGCGCCGGCTACTCGTCCGACGACGCCGGGACATACCAGGTGACGGCCCCGGCAGGGGGCATCTTCGCCGGCCTGTCGGGCATCGGCTTTTCGAACGGCAGCAGCTTCGCGAGCCTCGACGGCCAGACCTACAACGTCGCCTATCCCGACGTGCTCACCGCGCAGGCGGGCTCGACGGTCGCCCTCACCTATTCGGGCGGCACCGGCGGAGCCGCCGCCATCCAACGGACCGGCGCGGCGGGCCGAGGCAACGTGGTGCTCGCCGGGTTTCCGTTCGAGACGATCACGCAGGCGGCCACGCGCACCTCGGTGATGGACCGCGTGCTCGGCTACTTCGGCGTGATCCCTGACCTGCCGCTCACCGTGGCTGCGGGTCAGATCGCAACCGATGCAGTCGCGCGGTCCGGGCCACTGCGGCTCGTCAAGCGGGGCGGCGGCCGGCTGGTGATCGACCGCGTTAACACCTTCACCGGCGGCACGGTGATCGAGGAAGGGGAGGTGGTGCTCCGCAACCCGGCGGGTCTGGGCACGGCGGGCATCGAGGTGCGGAACGGTGCGCGGCTGACGATCGACTGCGGCTACGGTCGCGTGAACCTGCCGGCCCTCGCGCTGACCGCCGGCGGACGGATCGACGTCGGCGCCGGCGGCATCGTGATCGCCGCCGGCACCGCGAGCGTGGCCGCGGTTCGGCAGCAGGTGGTGGCGGGCCGCGGCCAGGGAGATTGGGCCTCCACGACGACAGGCATCGGCTCGACCGCCGCCGGACCGGGGTCGAACCGGACGGTCGGCATGCTGGTGCAGAACGACGGCTCGATCCTGGTGGCCTGCGCCGCGCCCGGCGACATCGATCTCGACGGCTTCGTGGACATCGCCGACATTGCGGCGCTGATGGGCTCCGGCCTCTTCGACACCGGCCTGGCGGCGGCGTGGTGGGAGGGCGACATCACCTACGACGGAGTGGTCGATTCGCTCGACCTCGGCGAGATGCTGGGAAGCGGCCTCTTCGACGGCGGGAACTACCGCACCTGACCGGCAGCCTCGAAACCGGTCTGGAGCGGGGTTTCACGAACACCGCACTGGGAATAGAGTATGACTCTGGCGGCGGGCAGCGCGAGGCGAGTCCTTTCTCCGAGGAGCAAACAGATGCATCCCTTGCCTGGGCGGCGTTCGCAGCCGCGACGCGCGTTCACGTTGGTCGAGCTGCTGGTGGTGATCGCGATCATCGCCACGCTCATCGGCCTGCTCCTGCCCGCGGTGCAGAGCGCCCGTGAGGCGGCGCGGCGGACGCAGTGCAAGAACCACCTCAAGCAGCTCGGCCTCGGCTGCGTCACGCACATGGACGCCCGCAAGCATCTACCCTCGGGGGGCTGGGGCTCGAAGTACACGGCCGACGCCAACGAGGGCACGGGACCGGATCAGCCCGGCAGCTGGTACTACGCGATCCTGCCCTACATCGAGGAGCAGGGGCTCGCCGACCTGGGCAAGGGGCTGTCGGTGACATCTGGCGCCTTCCGCACCGCGAGCACGACGCTCCACCAGTCGCCGGTGCCGTCGTTCCACTGTCCGTCACGCCGCTCAGCCAAGCCCTACCCGCACAACTGGGGCACGCTCAGCGCGCAGACCTGGGTGCAGAATCTCCCCACCGTGGTGAAGGGCGACTACGCCGCCAACTCCGGCGATTCACTGACGCACGCCGGCGTGGGCTTCGGCTCCGACAACTACTGGCTTCCCCCGAGCTACACGTCGCTCAGCAGCCCGAGCTGGACCGACACCAACGATCAGAAAACGCGGTTCTACCAAACCGGCGTGATTCACTACCGCAGCAAGATCAGGCCCAAAGACATCGCCGACGGCACGTCCAAAACCTACATGCTTGGTGAGAAGTTCCTCAGTCCCGAAGGCTACGAGACCATGCTTCCCGGCGGCAATGGCCGCTACGGCGACAACCAGGGCGCGTGGTCGGGCTTCGAATGGGACAACCACC
>JBBAVQ010000215.1:0-5442 GCA_040397625.1 Pirellulales bacterium
AGGCGTGGGACGCGGCCACAACAACCGCCGCCCAGCGTCAACGCCCCTACGTGCCCGGCACGCGGGGCGGCGTCAACGGCCGCGGCCCGCCACCGCCGCCGAGAAATCCTCCGGGCCGCCCGCCAGCGCCGCCGCCGCCACGAATCTGGTCGAGATCGATGAACCTCGCATCCTCCACATCCACCCGGTTGAGCGCCCGCCAGTAGAGGATCTTGCCGGCCGATGCGGTTGACGGCTGCGAGCCGGCCTTGAGCTGGCGGAAGAGCTGCGCGTCGCTGCGACCGTCACCCTCGAACACGAGCAGGTCCTTGGCCTCGCTCCACGTCAGCCGGGCGCTCCGCGCGGTGAACGATTCCCCCTCGACGAGCACGTTGCCGCCGGCACCGAGTTCGATGCTCGAACGCTGGCGACCGGGCATCGGGGGCGCCTGCGCGACCCCGAGCATGTCGCAGTCGATCGTCACCACGCCCTCGGGCAGGCCGCCGGCCGCATGGGAGTCGAGCGTGTCGCCCCGCCGCGCGATCGGACCCCAGATCGCCTCGACCCGCTGGTGAAACTCCATCGACCGCCGGTGGATGTTCCCCCGCAGCCCCTTCTGGAAATCGACGCCGAGATACGTCAGCTCGTTCGCCCGACGCGTGGCCGCGACGGGCTGCACGGCGGTGGGCTGTCCCTGCGGACCTGCCGGCATCGACATCTGCGGCGGCTGTCCGGGTCGTGTGCTCGTCAATCGGCCAGGGCCTGATCCCGTCACGTCCCCGCTGAGACGATCGATCACGAGATCGCGGACGAAGAGCTGCTCGGTCGACTTCTCGCCGGCGTCGTCCACCGACTCGCTTGCGAGCTTCACCCCGGCGCCGCAGGCGATCTTCGCCACGTCGGGCTGCTTGCCGCCACGCGGCGACTCGCCCCCCGCAAACTCGAACGGCCGGTCGAAGATCACGTCGAGGGAGCCCGACTGGAGTTCGGCCGCAGCCCCCTTCGCAATCACCGTGTCGATGAACCTCGCCTTCTGGCCGTCGAAGTCGAGCCGTCCCTGCCAGGTGACATCGAGCCTGCCGGGCGGTCCCTGAGGAGCGGCCGGCGTCGAGCCGCCGGTCATGCTGAACGATTCGAGAGCTCCGGCCCCGGCGGCCATCGGCAGCGACAGCCGGCCCGCCCCGTCCACGGTGAGCCGATTGTGGCCGCGGTCGAACTCGACCATCGGCCCTTCGAGGTCGATGCCCCTGCCCTTCACCATGGCCGGCCGGCCCGAAACGATTGCCTTGGCGTCGGGCCCCGTGGCCCGGGTGAGCTGCATCTGGTCACCGCGAATCTCCACGCCCGGCTCGGCCACGGCCCCGGGCGCCGGCGGGGCGAGCGGCTGCTCGACGAGGTGTACCTGGCCTTCCATCGACATCTCGTCCACCTCGTTGCCCTTGGCCGCAAGCGTCACCTTGCCACGGACGAGCGAGGCGGTGGCGATCATCTTGCCGCGGGTCCGCGGCGGCGCGGCCTGCGACGGCGGCGGCGCGGCGGGACTGAGCTGCGGCGGGGTCTGATTCGGAGCGGGGGCGGCGGCGACGGGCGCGGTGGCAACCGCGGGAGCGGCGGCCGGAGGCGGAGGTGGTTCGACCGTCCGAAACCAGAGTTCGAGTCGATCGGTCCGTGCGGCCACCTCCTCCGCATCGGCCTCCACCATGCCGCGGGCGAGCAGTCGCGACGGTTGCACGCCCGAAAGATCCGGGCCGGCGGCGGGATCGGCCTTCGCGGGCCGCTGCCCCTTCACCACATCGAGCCAGAGGTGCATCTCGGCGGCCGACAGCCGGCCCTGCGTCTCGACGGTCACGTCGGCGTCGCCCGCCAGCGACACCACGTGGCCGTCGCCATCGGGCCGCATCCGGAGCCACTGCTGCCACCTCGCCTGCGCCGGCGGCGACTTCTCCGAACGCATGCGGATCCAGCCGGGACCCACGGCCATGAGCGTGCCGGGGTCGCCGGGCCCGCCGGGCATGTAATCGATCTTTCGGGCCTCCATCTCCGACCCCTTGGCGACGAGCGACACCGGCTCCTCGCCATCCAGCAGGATCCGCCGAGTGGCGATCTCGTAGCCGAGCCGGGCGGCACGAGCCTCGAGCTGGGCGCCGGTCGAGCGGGCCACCACCGGCGCGCCCTTGGCCTGAATCTCCACCGGCTCGAGGCCGCCGCGAGCCGACGCTGCCGCGCCGTTCGCGGCCGCTTTCGGCTTGCGTGCCAGCACGATCGCCAGCAGGTCGCACGAGAGCTGCTCGGTGGCGCCGTCAGCCGCGGCGCGGATCACGTCAACGTGTTCCTCGAGGGTGATCACGTTGGCCGACACGTTCATGCACAGCGCCCCGCGGCAAGTGACGAGCACGGGCGGCGAGGCCGGCGGGCCGTCGGCGGTGGAAGGCGGGGCGGCGGCGGCCGGCGTCGCGCCGGGCAGCATGCCGCCGGCCACGCCCTCGATCCGCATCTTCACGTCGCGATCGAGCCGGATCGAATCGACGCCGCCGATGTTGGGCCCCTTTTCGCCGGGGCCTGCGCCGCGGGCGGGGCCGCCTCCACCGGGTCGAGGCCGCAGCCGGGCCACGAGCCCGCGGCCGCTTCCGCTCGAGCGGCCATAGCGAAACTGCACCATCTCGCCGGTGCGCACCTCGAGTTCGTCGAGTTCGATGTCGCGGGTGACGATCTCCACATCGTCCTCGGCCTCGGGCGACGTGGGCGTGCCCCGGATCGTCACCTGACCGCGAAGGCTGCCGCCGATCAGCCGGGCAAGCCGCCCCTGACGAAGGTCGAGCGGCTCGTCGAACTCGAGCACGGCGCCCTGCGGGGCGCGAAGCACCATGGTGCGACCCGGCTGGCCGTCGGCGGCCACGCGGTTGCGGTCCGGCAGCACGACGAGCGTGCAGGGCACGAGATTCACGCGGCCGTCCGGCAGCGAGTGGTAGTCCTTGAAGAGCAGCCGCATCTGCCGGCTCTCGAGCATGATCGGATTCTCCCGCTCCCACGAGCCGGGCGGAAACACGTCGCCGAGGGACGCGAGCCGCTGATCGGCGCGGGCGCGGATCGCCGCGGCCTCCTCCGGGGTCATCTCCAGGGCCGTCGTGGTGTCGCGAACCCGCGGCTCGACGATCGGCACGACGGCGAGCCGATAGAAGCCCGCCGCCGCCAGGGCGACGAGGAACACCCGCAGCGTCCGTCCCAGTCGATGTTCCATCGCCGTGTCACCGCCGCTGCATGGTCAGGCCCGCTGGGCCGTGTAGCCGGCCACGACGGCATCCCAGCCGCCGCGGGCCCCGAGCAGTCGCTCGATCAGCTCCCGAACGGCGCCGCGGCCGCCGGGAAGCGCCGTCACCACCGCCGCGGCGCGACGGAGCTCTGCACAGGCGTCGGCCACCGCCGCGCCCACGCCGCACCGTGCCACGACGGGCAGATCGGGCAGGTCGTCTCCGAGAAACGCCGTGTCATCCCAGGAGAGCCCGCACTCCGCGATCACCTCGGTGGCGGCGGCGAACTTGTCGTCGATGCCCTGCCGCAGGATCTTGATGCCGAGTTCCGCGGCCCGGCGCTCCACCACCCGGCTCGACCTCCCCGTGATGATCCCGGCGCGAAGCCCGGCCCGCTGCCAGGCCCGCAGCGCCAGACCGTCGCGGATGTGAAAGGTTTTCGACTCGCCCCCCTGGTCGTCGTAGGTCACGCCGCCGTCGGTGAGCACGCCATCCACGTCGAGCAGCAGGAGCTGTACGCGGGCGAGGCGGCGATCGAGATCGGTGGGGGTCATGGCGGGAATCCGGGCGAAGGCATCTCAGGCCGCCGCGGCCTGTCGCGGCGCGGCGAGCAGTTCGGGGGGCACGAGGCCGACGAGATCGACGATGTCCACGAGCCCGACGGGACGGCCGGCTTGATCGAGCACGGGCAGTTCGCTGAGCCGGCGCGACTCGAGGATCGTCACCGCGTCACGGAGCCGCGTGCCGACGGGCAGCGTCGTCGGCCGCGCCGTCATCACCCGGCCGATCGGCTCGTCGAGCGCGGCGTCGTGCCGCCGCTCAAAGAGTCGCGCGAGGTCGCTGTCGGTGAAAATGCCGGCGAGCGACCCCTCGTCATCGAGGATCATCACGGCGCCGGTGCGGCGGGCCGGCAGCGGACGGGCAAACACCTCGCGGACGGTGTCGATGGGGCGGGCCACCCGGCATTCGGCCAGCGGCCGCATCACGTCTTCGACGAGCATCAACTGCCGGCCGAGGCTGCCACCGGGGTGGCGGGCGGCGAAGTCTTCGGCAGTGAACTGCCGCAGGCTGCTGGTGACGAGGGCGATCGCGTCGCCGAGGGCGAGCATCAGCGACGTGCTCGTGCTCGGCGCGAGCCCGAGGGCGCAGGCCTCGCGGAGGGCGCCCGTGGCCACGACCACGTCGGCGGCGCGGCCCAGCGCGCTGTCGGCTCGACCGGTGAGCGCCACGATGCCCACGCGGCGGGCGGCGAGGTGCGGCAGCAGCCGGGTGATCTCCTCCGTCTCGCCCGACTGCGAGAGCGCGAGCACGACGTCGTCGGCCCGCAGCGCGCCCAGGTCGCCGTGCAGCGCCTCGGCGGGATGGAGGAAGTGGCTCGGCGTGCCGGTCGAGGCGAGGGTGGCGGAGATCTTGCGGGCCACGAGCCCCGCCTTGCCGATGCCGGTCACAACCACGCTGCCGGAGCAGCCAAGGATCATCTTCACGCCGCGGCAGAAGGAGGCGTCGAGGGCGTCGGCGGCGCGAAGCACCGCCTGCCCCTCGGCCCGGAGGATATCGCGACCATGCGCGAGAATGCCGTCGTCGTTGAGGTCGTCCATGGCCGCACCGCAGGCGGGGAGTCCGCGCGGAATCCCCGCGCGGGGGCGGGATGGTAGGCCGTCTGCGCAAGCCACGCAACGCAGCTTTTCAGCCTGATCTTTTCAGGTGAAAGCTGACCGGCTCGACCTCACGGCCGATCGAGGCGGGGACGGGCACGAACTTAGCGAGGGGCTGCCCGGTGCCCCGGGAGCCGGGCTATGGGAGCAAGCGCAGCCCGGAGGGCGAAGCGCAGCGGACATGCAGTGAGCGTCAGGCACGATGCCTGACGTGAACGTCCGGCGACGGGGCCCGGGCAGCCCCGAGCCTCGGCGATGGGCAGCCACAGGTTGAAAACCTGTGCTACTTCAAGGCCAGAACGGTCAGCCGCGCGCGTACCGCGCCGCCATGTCTGCCAGCGTGATGCACTTGATCTTGCCGGCGTTGCCGGCCTGACCAAACTGCACCATCCGCTCCGCGCACACCTTTTTCATCGCCTCGCGGGACGGCTTGAGGTAGTCGCGGGGGTCGAACTTGTCGGGCGTCTCGGCGAGCACCTTGCGGATCGCACCGGTGATCGCCATGCGGCAGTCGGTGTCGACGTTGATCTTCCGCACGCCGTGCTTGATCCCCTTCTGGA
>JBBAVQ010000216.1:0-5430 GCA_040397625.1 Pirellulales bacterium
CTGCTCGTTGCCGCCGGCAATGCAATAGAGCCGCATGTAGGCGGGGTCGTTCATCAGGTAGTTCTGCAGCCCGTAGGAGACGCTCGTCAGGTCTGGCTCCGTGGCAAGGTCGCTGTGGATCATCGCCTCGAGGTAGCGGCGAGCCGCCGGGAGGCGGATGCGATCGAGGAGGCCGGTGAACGGGCCTGCTGCGTCGGGCGTGGCCTCGTCGGATGCGTAGAACTCGCGGGGTGTCATCATGCCGCGGGCGCGGAGATCGAAGTCTTCGATCGCGCGGCGGGCGTCGTTGCCGAGCACGTCGCCCAGGTCGTCGAGGTTTGCGACGGCGGCGCCGTCCACCACCACCGTGGCGCCTCCGAGCGGCGTGGTGGGCAGCCCGAACTCGGCCACGAGATCGCGGAGAGGATCCTCGCCGACGGGGGAATAGTCGTAGAGTTCGGCCGCGCCGGCCTCATAGCGAACCGGGGCCGCGGCGAAGGAGGGCGTGAGCACCTTGCCCCCCAGCCGGTCGCTCGCCTCGAAGATGGTGGTGCGGACCGGGCGATGGGCCATCCGCTCCAGGAACAGCGCGGTGAGCAGGCCCCCGGGACCACCGCCCACGATGCCGATTCGTGGGACGCGCGCGGAATCGAAGACCGGATGCAGGCTGTTCATCCGGTTTCAACGGCCGAAAAGCCGTCTGGTTGCGGTCAGTCGGCAGCCGTGGCGGGCGCCCAGAGATGGAGCGTCCGCTCGCTTGGCACCCCGTAGACCACCTCGATTGGCAGCGGCGCGGTCGGGGCCAGTTCGCCGTCCACGGGCTTCAGGGCCGTGACGGCCACCGCCGAGGGGGCGGGCTGTGAATCCCGGCTGGCGGACCAGACCCAGGCGGCGATCCCAAACGCGGCGATCGCCGGCGCGACGGCGTAGGCGGGGCGAGGGCCCCAAGTCGAACTGCTGGACGAGTGCATGGCGGAAGATCGCAGAGGAGGAGACCGGGCAGGTGCCCGGCGATGGCAACGCGAGAAGTCTACCCGCGCCTCGGCGGCGGCGCCGCTTGAGCAGCCCCACGACGCTGGTGGTTTTGCCGGTCATGCCGGTCATGCGGTCAGGCCGACGGGGCGGAAGGCATCGACGTCGAACAGTCCCATCGGCCCGATCTTCAGCGACGGGATCACGAGCAATGCCATGAACGAGAGCGTCATGTACGGGGCCGCGAGCCGCGAACCGAGCGCCTTGGCCCGGCGGTCGATGTCGGAATAGGCCGCGGCGACCTCCTGCCCCGGACGGTTCGACATCAGCCCCGCGATCGGCAGCGGCAGGACCGCCTCGCCGTCGGGGCCCGCGACCGAGAGCCCGCCCCGCGATTCGATCACGAGGTTCACGGCACGGGCGAGATCAGCGTCGGTCGCGCCGACCGCCACGATGTTGTGCGAGTCGTGCGACACGCTCGAGGCGATCGCGCCCTGTCGCAGCCCCACGTTCCTGATGAACGCCACCGCCGGAGGACGATCGTCGTAACGATCGACCACCGCGATCTTCAGGACGTCGCGTGCGGGGTCGGCGACGAGCCGGCCGCCGTGCACGGGCACGGGCAGCTGGACGGAGCCCGTGACGAGTTGGCCGTCGAGCGCCTCGATCACCCGCACCGTCTCGGTGTGGCCCGCGGACGACGAGGCGACCGCGAAGTCGTCGGGCCGCTTCGGCCGCGCGTCGAAGCGGTTGGGCGACAGCGACTCGACTCTCGGCCAGACCGTGACGCCGTCGGCCGCCGCGAGCCGGCCGTTCACGAACACGCGGCGGATGCGAAGCGCCTCGAGGTCGTCCACCTCGAGGAAGTCGGCACGGTCTCCAGGCTGCAACAGCCCCACGGGCAGACTGTAATGCCGCACGGGATTGACGGACGCCGCCTGCAGCACGTCGAACAGGTCGCTCCCGCGGGCTCGCGACCGGCGGACGAGCTGGTCGATGTGTCCGAGCAGCAGCTGGTCGGGGTGCTTGTCGTCGCTGCAGAGCATCACGCGGTCGGGGTGCGAGTCGATCAGGCTCGCGAGGGCGTCAAAGTTTCGGGCCGCCGAGCCTTCGCGGATCAGGATCCTCATGCCGAGGCCGATCTTCTCGGCCGCCTCGTCGAGGTCCACGCACTCGTGGTCGGTGGTGATCCCGGCGGCCACGTAGGCGGCCGCTGCTGCGCCGCGGAGCCGTGGGGCATGGCCGTCCACCGGCTTGCCACGAGCCTTCGCCGCGGCGATCTTGGCGAGCACCCCGGCATCGCCGGCGATCACACCGGGATAGTTCATCATCTCGGAGAGATAGCCGATTTCCGGGCGGTCGAGCAGTGCAGCCACGCCCGCGGCGTCGATCACCGCGCCTGCGTGGTCGAAGGGCGTGGCGGGGACGCAGGAAGGCGCGCCGAAGTGAAACGTGAACGGCGACCGCCGCGCGTCGTCGAGCATGAACTCCACGCCCGGGATGCCGAGCACGTTGGCGATCTCGTGCGGATCGGAGACGGTGGCCACCGTTCCGTGGGCGACGGCCAGCCGGGCGAACTCGGCCGGCGGGAGCAGCGAACTCTCCACGTGCACATGGGCATCGACGAATCCCGGAAGCAGCCACGTGGGGTGGGCAGCCGGGTCGTCGGTGATCGCCTCGATCCGGCCGTCGGCGATCGTGAGCGTGGCCGGCCTGATCGAGCGGCGCAGGGGATCGACGAGGTTCCCCGAGATCGTCCACGGTCCGTCTCGGTGGCTGCCAGGGTGGTCGCGCATGGCGGCATCTTACCGCAGGCGGCTGCCGGCGTGGTCGATCTCCGTGGCATCTGCCATGATGCGGCAACGCGGGCGGTCTGCTCGCGGGAGGAAACGCGACCGATGCGCTGGTTCTGGATCGACCGCTACGACGAGTTCGTCCGCTGCAAGCGGGCCGTCGCCATCAAGACGGTGACGCTGTCGGAGGAGCATCTGCACGACCACTTTCCCGGGGCGGCGGTGATGCCAACGTCGCTGGTGATCGAGGGGATCGCCCAGGCGGCCGGCCTGCTGGTGATCGACGCGATCGACTACGCTCGGCAGGTCGTGCTCGCGAAGGTGGCGAAGGCGGAGTTTCTCTTCGACGCAGTGCCCGGCGACGTGCTCCGCTACGAGATCGAGATCCAGCAGATCGGCGAATCGGTCTCGATCGTGAAGGCCACGAGCACGTCGGGTGGCCGGCCGCATGGGGAGGCGGAGCTGGTCTTCGGGCATCTCGTCGAGGGTGAGATGGTGCCGAAGTTGATGTCGAAGGCGGAGCTGATGGAGTGGTTCGACTCGCTCCGCGTGTTCGAGGTGGGCACCGAGCCCGATGGCAGCCCGATCATCTACGACCGCCTCCCGCACGTGACGTGACGGGTGCAGGAAGCCCCGAGCGCGAGCGATGGGGGCTGCGGTCGGGTGCGACGTCGATTCTGCCGTACGCCTTACGGCGTTACGCTTCCTGCGGGTGCAGGGAGCCCAATCGCGTGAGCGATGGGGGCGTGGTGGACCTCCCTCAGCCGTCGAGTCCGTTGCGATACGGGTCGTCGCCCGCGAAGTGGAGGGTGGTCTCGCCCGTGAGCCACGCGCGGCCGCGGACGGTGGGAATGAGCGTTTCGCCCGCACGGCGGATGCTCGCCTCGTAGACGCCCCCGAGCACGCTCTCCTGCCGCCACGTGTGTCCCTCGGCGAGTTGCCCGTCTTCGAACAGGCAGCCGACCAGCGCGCTGGTGCCCGTGCCGCACGGTGAACGATCGAACGCGCCGTCCGGACAGAGCACGAACGCGCGGCCGTGGTTGCGGGCATCGCGCGGCGGGCCGAGAAGGACGACGTGGTCGATCACCGCGCCGCCAGTACCCGTGACCCCTCGCGCGTCGAGCGCTCGCCGGATCGCCCATGCGCGGGCCGTGAGGGCGGGAATCCCCGCGGAATCGACCGGCAGGCCGTGGTCGCGGCAGATGAAGAACCAGAGGCCCGAGGTCGCCACGTCGCCGGTCACCCGCGCCCCGTCGTCGCAGGCGAGCGCGAGGCTCTTGGTGATCCGCCGCGGTGGCACGCACTCGAACGAAGCCTCGCCGCCACCATGCCAGGTGACGCCCACCACGCCGGCGGGTGTTTCGAGCCGAAACGAGCCCGGCTCGATGCGGCCGAGGTGCCCGAGCGTGACGGCCAGACCGATCGTGGCATGGCCGCACATGTCGAGATAGCCGACGCGGTTGATGCAGAAGGCGCCGAACCGGCATGAAGGATCAGCCGGGGGCAGGAGGATCACGCCGACCATCGCCACCGTGCCCCGCGGATCGCCGACGAGGGCCTGGCGGACGTGGTCGTATCGCTCGCGAAAGCGGTCGCGACGCTCGCGGACGCTGCCGCCGCCGAGGTCGAATCCTGCAACCAGCGATTCATCGATCACCAAGCGCGTTGGTTCGCCGATCGTGTGGGAATCGATCACGCGGAGCCGCTCGGGTAGGCCGGCGTGGCTCATCGGGCCGGCACCTTTGGCCGCGTGGCGAGCGCGGAGCGGATGATGCGGAGCACCTCCTCCCGTTCCGCGCCGACGAGCGGCCGCCGCGGAGCCCGCACCGTCTCGCTGCCGAGGCCCACTTCGGCGTCGGCGAGCTTGATGCACTGCACGAGCGTGGGGAGCGTGTCGAGGTGCAACAGCGGCGTGTACCACCGGTAGATGTCGCGGGCCTCCTGCCAGCGGCCCGCCATCGCGAGGTCCCAGAGCAACCGGTTCTCCTCGGGAAACGCATTGACCAGCCCCGACACCCAGCCGACTGCGCCGAGCAGAATGCTCTCGAGCGCGAGGTCGTCCACGCCGCCCAGGATCACGAACCGATTGCCGGTGAGGTTGAAGAGGTCAGTGATCCGCCGCGGGTCGTCGCTTGACTCCTTTACCGCCACGATCGTGGGCTCGTCGGCGAGTTGAGCCACGTGCTCGGGCTTCAGGTCGACGCCATACGACACGGGGTTGTTGTAGACCATGATCGGCAGCCCGCTCGCCCGCGCCACCGTGCGGAAGTGATGCAGGTTTTCGTGGGGCTTCGCCTTGTAGACCATGCCGGGCAGCACCATCAGCCCGTCGGCACCGAGCTTCTCGGCCTCGGCCGCCCAGCGGCAGGCACCGCGGGTCGTGTATTCGGCCACGCCCGTGACCACCGGCACGCGGCCCCGCGCGGCCTCGATGCCGATGCGGAGCACCTCGCGCTTCTCGTCGGGGTCGAGCGACGTCCCCTCTCCCACCGTGCCCATCACCACCAGGCCATGGACGCCGCCATTGATCAGCCGTTCGAAGTGCCGCTTCGTGGCAGCGAGGTCGAGCGACTCGTCGAGGTGGAACTCGGTGGTGGCGGCGGCGTAGACGCCCTTCCAGTCGATCGGCATCGGGGAGAGTTTCGTTGCTGGGGAGTGTTGGCACAGGTTGGTAACCTGTGCTACG
>JBBAVQ010000217.1:0-5426 GCA_040397625.1 Pirellulales bacterium
CAACTGCCGTACAAGCCCAACGCCGTGAGGCGTGGGGCGAGGCCAGGATAGAGCCCCGATCCTTCCCAACGCCGTGAGGCGTGGGGCGCGGCCATGACAGACACGCCATTGCTCCTGCGATTGAGCATCCACTGCTCATTGCGGTAAACTCCCCCCTCGGCGGCGGCCACTTGGGCAGCCGCCGTCCGAGGGGAGGACGATCATGTCTCGCATGCTCTCGTCATGGCTGGCCGTCGTGGCCCTGCTCATGCCTGCCTCGGTTCGCGGCGACGACGACGCTGCCAACGCGCTCGCGACTACGAGGCCCACAGCCCTCTCCCTCGAATCGGCTGACGCCACCACCGACGAACTCGAACCGGAAGAGGCCGAGGAGCAGCGTCAGCTGGTCGAAGAACTTCGTGAGCAGCAGGAGGCCGAGCGGAAACACGAGGCCGCCGCACAAGGCGACACCCGAGGCTTCCAGAGCACGGCGCCGTATCGCGAGGTGCGGGCCATCGAGCCACCAGATGGGGCGGGGCAGATCCTCGCCTTCCACCCGCTCACCGACGGCGGCCTCGTGATCGCGACCGGCGCCACTAAGCGTTACGGCCAGCGAACGCTCGCCGAAGGCTTCTTCTCTCTCCTGAGATCGACAGACACCAAGCCGAAGCCGAAGCCCACGAATCAGCTCATCTGGGTCGATGCGTCGGGAGCACAGCGGCAGGCCGCGCCGCTGCCGTTTGCCTGCAAGGGCGTGACCGTCGCGCCAGACGGTGCAGTGATCGCCGTCGGCGACGATCGTGTCGTGGTGTTCTCGGCCGAGGGCGAACAACTCGCCGAGGCGACCGCTCCCCACTTCCAGCCGACGGAGGAGGAGCGGGCTGCGTTCAAGGCCGAGAGTGAAGAGCAGTACCGCGAGATGCTTGAAATCCGGCAGCAGCAGCTGAAACAGTACACGACCGTGAAAGATGCGATCGAGGCGATCCCCGAAGAGGAGCGAACGACGCGGCAGCAGCGGGAGCTCACCACCGCCGTGATGGTAGTGAAATCGATGGAGGAGTCGATCAAACGCCACGAGGCCGCGCCTGAGCAATGGATCGCCGGCCAACTGGCGGCCGCGCGGTCGATCCACCGGGTGGCCGCCTCCCGTGACCTGCTCTTTCTCGTCGCCCGCGAGCCCAGCGGATATGGCGTCTGGCGCTGCGGCCGCGACTTTACCGCGCCCGAAAAGATCGTCGGCGGCCTGAGTGGCTGCTGCGGCCAGATGGACGTGCAGGTCGTGGGCGACGAACTCGTCATCGCAGAGAACAGCCGGCATCGGGTGGCCATCTACGCCTTCGATGGCGAACCGCTCCGAACCTTTGGCCAGGCCTCCCGGACCGATGTCCGTAAGGGCTTCGGCGGCTGCTGCAACCCGATGAACGCCTGCCCCGGCCCCGACGGCACGCTGCTGCTTTCCGAGTCGAGCGGCCTGGTGAAGCAGTTCGCCCCTGACGGCACGCTCGTGGAGATTCTGGCCGCGGCCGACGTGCCGTCGGGCTGCAAGAACTCGTCGATCGGCCTCTCGACTGACGGCCTCACGCTCTACTATCTCGACATCGAGAAGGGCCGCGTGCTCGTGCTGGAGAAGAAGTCGTGACGCTTGGTGGCGGCCGACCACTCCGTGTCGTGGTCCTGGTTGCGGCATCGGTCGCGGCCGTGATCACCGCCGCCGCCGAGCCGCTCCGGCTCGCGGTGATGGACCCGCTGGCCAAGCAGCTCTCCTGCCCGTGCGTGCAGGGCTACGCCCAGCGCGACTACGCGGAGCTCGCCACGTTCCTTGGCGAGTCGCTCGGTCGCGAGGTGACGCTGCGGTTCGGCGAGTCGCTCGACGCCTTCACCGACGACGGCTTTGACATCGCGATCGGCAAGCGGTCGGTTATCGAGTCCGACGCAGCCAGGCTCGGGCTCGACGTTGTGCCACTCGCCGCGCTTGCCGGAAAGGATGGCCTAACGACCCAGCGCGGCCTCGTGGTGGTCCGCGGCGACGACCCGGCGACCACGCTCGCCGACGTAAAGCAGCACCGAATCGTACTCGGGCCGGCCGACTGCGATGAGAAGCACGCGGCGGCCCGCGAGCTCTTTGCATCGCACGGGATCGACCTGCCGCCCGACTGCCCCACCGCTGCGTCGTGCACGACCGGCGCCGCGGCCGTGATCGAGGCGGCCGCCAAGGGAGCCGCGCCCACGGCGACCGTGATCTCGAGTTATGCGCAGCCGCTCCTGGAAGGCTGCGGCAGTGTGATGAAGGGCGACCTCCGCGTCATCGACAAGACCGCCGAGGTGCCGTTCATCACCGTCTTCGTGTCGGGGGCAGTCGATCCCGGCGATCGGATCCCGATCCTCGCGGCCCTGTTGGAGACGGCGACGCTGCCTCTCTTGCAGTTGGCGATCGAGTCGCAAGGAGGCTTTCAGCGGCTTCCTGAGGCGGCCGAAGTGAAGCCCGGCGCCGCCGATCCGTCCGCCGCCGACTGGCCTGGGTTTCGCGGCCGGAATCGCGATGCCCACGTCGCCTGGCTGCCCGACACGCTTCCCGAAAAGGCCACCATCCTCTGGAAACGACCGATGTTCAACGAAGGGCACGGGGGTGTCGCGGTGGCCGACGGAGTGGTGCTCGTGGGCGACCGCGACCCGGACGACCGCAACGACGTGTTTCACGCCCTCGATGCCGACACGGGCGAGCGGCGTTGGACTCTCCAATACCCAGCCGAGGGCCAGCTCGACTACGGCAACTCGCCCCGTGCCACCCCGCTCTTTCACGATGGCAGGGCCTACCTGCTCGGCGCCTTTGGCCACCTCCACTGCGTGAGCCTCGCCGACGGCCGCGTGGTCTGGGAGCGGCACCTGCGGGACGATTTCCACGCCACCTCGGAACTCATCTGGGGCGTCTGCTCGTCGCCGCTGATCGTCGATGGAAAACTGATCGTGAATCCGGGTGGGCCCGAGGCGTCGGTCGTGGCCCTCGATCCGGCATCGGGCGACGTGATCTGGCAGACAGCGGGCGGGGCGGCCGCATTTTCGTCGTTCGTCGAGTGCACGCTCGGCGGCCGGCGGCAACTCGTTGGCCTCGATGCAACGAGCGTGGGTGGCTGGGACGTCGCCACTGGCGCGCGGCTCTGGACGCTCTTGCCCAAGGTGCCGGGCGACTTCAACGTGCCCACGCCCCTGGTGCTGAATGACGCCGTGGCCGTCTCCACGGAGAACAACGGCACGCGACTGATCGACGGCTCGGGCAGTCCCGGCCCCGTCTACGCATTGCTCGCGCCAGACATGCACACGCCCGTCGTCTCCGGCGACCGCATCGTGGGGATCGTCAAGGGAAAGGTGCACTGCGTCTCGGCAAAAAACCTCGCGCCTCTTTGGGCGAAGTTCGACCGTTCCCTGACGGGCCACGTGTCACTCATCGCCTCGCCCGACCGCGTGCTGGCATTCACCGAGAAGGGCGAGTTAGTGCTGCTCGACTCCCTCGCCGACGAACTCAAGGTCCTCGCGCGGCTGCAGCTCTTGCCGCCGGGGCAATCGACCTACGCACACCCGGCAGTGATTGGCGACCGCATCATCGTCCGCGGCCCAAGGCGGATCGAGTGCGCATCGCTGAACTGACCACCGACACCCCCGCAGGAAGCGTAACGCCGTAAGGCGTACGGCCCGCCCTTCGTTGGCCCCCGCCCCCATCGCTTACGCGATTGGGCTTCCTGAACCCGCAGGAAGCGTAACGCCGTAAGGCGTACGGCCCGCCCCCGTAGCACAGGTTGCAACCCTGTTCTACATCCCCCGCTTCCCACCCGCTCGCTGCCGCGTCGGCTCCTCGGCCAGCGGCTCCACGAACAACAACCCGTGCACGCGATATTCGCGGCCGCTTCCCGCCGCGAAGCACTGCCTCCGCGTCCGCACGAGCCGCCCGGCGCGAAACGCATGCCGCCCGTCGATCCGAAACCACGTCCCCTCGGAGAGATCTTCCACCCGCACGCGGCCTTCCGGCCGCCGGTCGTAGCGAGCCAGCGCCAGGAGCAGGTCGCGATCGCTGCAGGTTGCCGCGGCTGGATTCTGCAGCGACCGTGCCACGGCCGTCGCTACGTCGTCGGGAAACACGCCTGCCTCCACGACGGGAGCAAGCACCGCCGAAAACTCCCGCTTCCACTCGGCTCCATGCGGCCGCAGTCGGCGGCGGCGGGGAAAGCCGCCGCGATGCCGCTCCCAGGTTGCCGCATGCGCCACCTCGTGGAGGAGCGTCGTCAGAAACGCATACGGATTGAGGTCGGCATTGACGGTGATCCGGTGCGGCCGCAGCGGAGTCGGCGGCGGCCGATGATCGCCGAGCTTCGACCGCCGGGGCCGCACGACGCGAAGATCGACCGCCAAGCCCTCGAGCAGCCGGGCCACGTGGTCCACTGCCGCCGCCGGGAGATACGGCCGCACGATCTCGGTGGGGGTGGAGACGGAGTTGGAACTGGCGGGCCGCGTCATCGCGACACCCCCGGCACCACCACGGTCGGCACCGCATCGACATCGACCGCATGGGTGGCGAAGTAGTCGTCGATCGCCCTCACGTCCGCGGAGGTCGGTGGCGGCGGCGTCTCGTCGTGCACCACCCGCTCCACGTGCGGCGTTCCGCCCACGATCGTCCGTCGCTCCTCCACCGTCCAGCGTGGCCCGAACTGATAGACGGCGTAATACATCGTCGCCGCTTTCGCTGCCCCCACACCGCCGCAGCGGCAAGCGTCATGAAACATCCGGTGCACCTCCTGCCACGGCCGGTCGCGGACGACGCAGGCCACGTCGTGCACCACCGACGCGTTGCGAAACCGTCCCTCGAACGGTCCGCCGATCAGCGACCAGAACGCCCGCGGGATGCTCGCGCCGTTCACGACAGCGCCCGCCGGTGCGGCCCAACGAGCGTCGCGTGGATCGACGTAGGCGAAGGGCTCCACGAGCGTCATGTCGCGGCCGTCGGCCTCCCACTTTGCAACCACGTCGCCCACGAACCGGCCCCACGACGATGCCGGCGTTGCAGCGACCGCCGCATGAACAGCGGCGTCGGGCACTGCGAACGTGAGGGGCTGAGGCGTGGATCGCCTCACGAGTTCCGCGACGAGCGGCCGGGCTGGATCGGGTAGCGAGGCGTCGTCGCACGACACCCGCACGAACGTCTCGGCCCGGTCGATCGCGAGGTCGTACTGCCTCCTGTCGCGTGCCGCCGCCGCGAACCGCTCGAAGGAGGCAACCAGGCCGCTGGCCACGACGAGGCCCTCGACCGCCACCCGATCGGCGGCGGCGAGCCCCGCGGTGTCGATGCGGCAGCCGCGAACCGCACCCGCAAAGCCTCCCGAAAGCATGAACGTGATCCGCATGATGCGCCTCGATGTCGTGGCGGGCATTATGGTCGTGGCGGACAGTAGCAGCCGTCA
>JBBAVQ010000218.1:0-5381 GCA_040397625.1 Pirellulales bacterium
GCCAGCATGCCCCCATCGCTTACGCGATTGGGCTTCCTGAGTTCGTAGCGAGTGTCCGGCGACGGGCATGGGTCCGTCTGCGGGCGTGCTACGCAGCGGGTGCGAGGATCTCCTTGAGCGCCCCGGCGATGTCGGGGTATTGGAACGTGAAGCCCGTGTCGAGCGCCACCTTGGGGATCACCCGCTGCGAGGCGAACAGCACCTGCGCGAACTCGCCGAACAGGAGCCGCAGGCCGATGTAGGGGGCCGGCATGAAGGCGGGCCGCCGCAGCTGGCGGCCAAGCGCCTTGGTGAACTCGCTGTTGCGGACCGGATTCGGCGCGACGGCGTTCAGCGGGCCGCGGATCGACGCGTGCTCCGCGGCGTGGAGATAGAGCCGGGCGAGATCGGTCACGTGCACCCAGGGCATCCACTGCCGGCCATTTCCCAGCGGCCCGCCTGCACCGAGTTTGAAGGGGGGGAGCATCTTGGCGAGCGCCCCGCCTCCCGCCCCGAGCACGATGCCCGTTCGCTCGGTCACGACCCGCACGCCGAGTTCCTCGGCGGCGTACGCTTCCTTCTCCCAGGCCACGCAGACGTCGGCGAGGAAGTCGCGCCCCGGTGACGCCGACTCCGTGAGTTCCTCCTCCCCGCGATCACCGTAGTAGCCCACGGCCGATGCGGAAACGAGCACGGCCGGCTTCGTGGCCGCCTGACGCATGCCCTGCACCAGGTTTCGAGTGCCGATCACGCGGCTGTCGCGTATTCGCGCCTTCTGCGCCGCTGTCCAGCGGCCCTCGGCGACCGACTCGCCGGCGAGGTGGAACACCGCCTCGACCCCCTCGAACGCCTCTGCGGGCGGCGGGCCGGTGAGTGGATCCCAGCCGACGATGCGGCCGGCGAGATGGCCGATCGACTTCCTGGCCCGGTCGGGATTCCGCGACACGACGGTCGGCTTATCGAGCATGCGCAGCACCCGTGGCCCCACCATTCCGGTGCCGCCCGTGACCAGTGTCTTCATCGGAATCCTCGTAGGTGTCGGCCGTTTTCCGCCGCGTTGCGCAGGCCCCGCGGGCCTGCCTGTACCAAACGGCGGCCGAAGTATAGACAGGTGAGTCCCGTCCGGCGCCCTCCGTGTGCCCTTCCTTGATCCCGCTCCCGTTCCCACCGCGCAGCAGCCTCCGTCGCGACCTGCTCGTGTCGACGATCGACGCGATGGCGTTCAGCGTGATGGTCGGCTGCGGGGAAACCTACTTCTCCGCATTCGCCCTGGCCCTCGGCCTGGGGCCGGTCGCTGCCGGCATGGTGGCGAGCGTGCCGATCCTCGTCGGGGCTCTGCTCCAACTCGCCGCGCCGCTGGCGGTCGCGAAGATCGGCAGTAACCGTCGCTGGGTGATCGCCTGCACGGTGGTGCAGGCACTGTGCTTCGTCCCGATGATCTGGTGGGCCATTCGCGGCCATGCGCGGCTCTGGGAGCTGGTGGTGGCCGCCTCGCTCTATTGGTCGGCCGGGATGGCCGGCGTTCCCGCCTGGACGGCGTGGATGGCGACGCTCGTACCCGATCAGCTCCGCACGCCGTACTTTGCCAACCGGAATCGGCTCGGTCAGTTCGCCGTCTTTCTCGGCTTCATGGTCAGCGGTCTCGTGCTCCAGTGGGGCGAGGCACGGGAGTCGCTGCTCGCGGCCTTTGCCGCGATGTTCGTCGTGGCCGGCGTGGCAAGGCTCGTGTCGACGGCGTGCCTCTGCGCCTGTCGGGAGCCGCAACTGCCCAGACCCGACGCAGCCGCAACGCGGGCCGCCGTGCCGTTGGCCCAGCGGGTGACGGGGGCCCTGCGCGGGATGGCGGGCCGTCGGTCGGGCCCGATTGTCGCCTATCTCTGCTGCTTCGTGTTCGGCACGCAGATGGCGGCGCCGTACTTCACGCCCTACATGCTCCGCGAACTCGGCTTCTCGTACCACGCCTTCATGCTCGTGTTCGGGACGAGCTTCCTCGCGAAGGCCCTGCTGCTTCCCACGATCGGCCGCCTTGCCTCGCGGGTGGGGCCGCTCCGTCTTATCTGGCTGTCGAGCCTGGCGATCGTGCCCCTGGCGCTGCTCTGGCTGCCCTCGAGCAACGTCGCCTATCTCTGCGGCGTGCAGGTGCTGGCTGGGGCATGCTGGGCCGCCTACGAGCTGGCCGTCATGCTGATTTTCTTTCAGGAGGTCGAGGCGGATGAGCGGACGGGTGTGGTCACCATCTACAACCTCGGCGTGGCCGTGGCCACCGTCGCCGGCGCCGCGACCGGCGGCTTGATCCTCCGCTCGCTTGGCGAGACGTGGCAGGCCTACGCGACCGTGTTTGCGGTGTCGTGCCTCGCCCGGCTGGCGGTCACCCCGATTCTCCGCCGCGTGCGTGGCGGGTGATGGGCGATCGGCCGTCAGGCCGCGGGCGAATCATGCAGGACGCGGCGTCTGGTGGCGGTTTGCCCCACGCCTCACGGCGTTGGGCTTGGACGGCACCCACATGAGCCGACCGGCCGTGAGGCCGCGGGCAGTGAGGGGCGACGACGCGCGACCGTCGCACGGGGGCCGTGTCAGCCGGCTGGCATCGATGCTTCGCGGGCGAGGCTGTCGAGGAAGGTGCGGGCCTTGCCGTACTCGCCGGCCGGATACTCCGTGACCCGCGTCTTGAGGGCGTCGATGAACTTCGTGATCGTGTTCTGGATCGTCTGGTAATCCGAATACTGCAGGCTGCCTCCCGTCTGCGCGCGGTGCGCAAACAGCGGGTCGAGTTCTTCCCGGTAGGGCTTGAAGACCGTGTCGGTGAGGACCAGCGGATACTGGATGTGGCCGGTCACGGGATCGAGTTCGGTCGAGCGGAGACGTCTCGGGGCCGCCATCTTCGCCATGCGAATCGCCTGCTCCGGCGTCACCGGGGGGCCGTTCTCCTCGGCCCGCTTCTCGCGGTTTTCCTTCCGCATGTCGAAGTAGGTCTCCGTCCAGCGGAGCCGGTTTTGTATTTCGAGGGTCTTGGCGTCCTCCCAGTTCTTGGCCGCCTCTGAGTTCTGCAGGTTCTGGTAGCCCTGTGCCCGCATCATCTCCGACATGCCGTAGTCGGCCCCCTGGGCAGCCGTCGACGCATACCCGCCGCGGTTGAAACCGAAGCCTCCAAACTGGGCTGTAGCCACCCCTGAGACCAGGCCGCAGGATGCGGCGAGGAACAGGCGAACGAAAGGCGACGATGTGGGAGTCATGACAGGAACCTCGGGGAACGCGGGCAGGTCGAGTGGAACGTGCGCCGGAAAACTCACGATGCCGAAAAACCGGCCGCAAGTATACTCAGACCCCGTCGAGTGAGCGATGGAGATTTGGCCGGGCGCGACGGCACGGGGCCGTGCGGCAGCCGGCGCCACGAGACTCGTTTTTCGGGAGCATCAGCCAGCATGATCCGCCAGCCGCAGCAGTTTCCGGCCGCCACGTTCACGGCCGCGATCGCAGGTCTCCTCGCGGTGGGATGCGCGGAGACAAAGGAGCGCCCGCGTCCGGCTCCGCAGGCCGTGGCAGCGAAGAAGACGGCCGACGCCGTCACCACCGCGCCGGTGAGCGCTCCCCCCGCGGCACAGCCGGTAGCGGCCGTCGCGGCAGCCGCCCAGGCAGCTGGTGAGAACAGCCCGGCGGCAGCCATCGGCGATCTCGTCACGAAGCTCGGCGCGGTCACCGACAGCGACGAGCGCGTGGTTGTCATCGACGAGATCGGTGCGATCGGGCAGAACGCCCGCCCCGCGCTCGACGTTCTCGTCGCGGCGTTCGCCGATGCCGACTCGCGCGTCCGCTGGCATGCCGTCCGTGCCGTCGGCCTGATCGGCGAGGACGCCAGGTCGGCGATTCCCGAACTGGTGAAACTGCTGGCCGACGCCGATCCGATCGTGGTCACTCAGGCCGCCGCGGCACTGGGTTCGATCCGTGAGGACGACGGTCGTGAGCAGATCCCTGATGCCGACGCCGCCACGTATGCCACCGTCATCGACCCGCTTGCCAGGACGGCCATCCACCCCGATGGCCGAGCTCGTCGGGCCGCGGTTCGGGCGCTCAGGCGCTACAAGACGCTCGCCGCTCTGGGGCCGATCGTGTCGAAGCAGCTGGCCGACGCCGATCCGGGTGTCCTCATGTCGGCACTGCACACGCTTGCGGATATGGGTGACGACGCCGTGCCCTTCCTCATGGAGGCCATCAAGGACCCCAAGTCGAAGTACTGGGCGGAAGTGGCGCTGGCACAGCTCGGCCCGGATGCCGCCCCCGCGACTGAGATTCTTGCTCAGGCGGCCGCGGAGGGGGCGACGGAAGAGCGTTTGCAGGCAATCCTGTCGCTGGCCGCCATCGGTGAGCCGGCTGCCGCGGCGGCGCCGGTGGTGGTCAAGGCGCTCGAGTCGGACGATGCCGCCCTGCGGCTCCCCGCCGCCTTCGCTCTCGGCCGCATGAAGGCTTCGGCTGGCGACGAAAGCCTCAAGAAGATTGCCGCCGGCACCGATCCATTTTTGGGGAGTGTGGCGGCCTGGGCGCTCGCCCGCATCCACCCCGATGACAAGCCGCTGGTGGACGCCGCCGTCGCCCGGCTTCGCACCGGACTTGCTGATCCAGATCCCGAGGCCCGCACCGCCTGTGTGAACGGGCTCTCCGATCTTGCGGGCTCGCTCGGTGGCGACGTTCGCGAGCAGGTCGCCGCGGAGTTCGTGAGCCTGCTGGCCGATGCCGATCCCGAGACCGGCCGGGCGGCGGGGGCTGCGCTCATCCGTCTCGGTGGGGCGGCCGTGCCCGCGTTGCGGACGAAGCTTGCCGACCCGGCGATCCGACTCAACGTGATGGAGATCCTGTCGGCAATTGGCCCTGCCGCCAAGCCGGCCCTCGGTGAGTTCATCACCGCGCTCGGCGATGCGGATCCGCAGTGCCGGGGCGATGCCGCAGTGGCCATCGCCGCCATCGGCGCCGATGCGGCCGACGCGGTCCCGCACCTGCAGAAGATGGTCGCGGACCCATCGGCGGTTGAAGGTCTGCGGTATGCCGCCGCCTACGCGCTCGGCAAGATCGGTCCGGCGGCGGTTGCTGCGGAGCCGGTGCTTCGGGAACTCGCCGCGTCCGACGACGAGCTGATGGCCACGGTGGCCACGTGGGCGGGTCTGAAGATCAAGCCGGACGACGGGTCGCAGTTCGAGGCCGCGATCCCGATGCTGCGGCGGGCGCTCCGCGGCGATCGGGAGATGGTGCGATTGGAGGCTGCCGTGGCACTCGGTGACATCGGCCCTTCCGCCGCGTCGGCGATCCCGATCCTCGAACTCGTCTCCGAGGAGGACCCGGTCAAGCAGGTCCGTGAGGCAGCCGCTGCGGCGCTCGCGAAGATCCGGGCGAAGTGACCCAGGGCGCACGAA
>JBBAVQ010000219.1:0-5365 GCA_040397625.1 Pirellulales bacterium
TGAGCTAGCGGCGGGAGTTGAACCCGCAACCTGCTGATTACAAATCAGCTGCTCTGCCAATTGAGCTACGCTAGCGGCCGGTCGGAACCGCGAAACCTTGAAGTGTACGGATTCGATCTTCGCCTGCAAGACGGCCGTTTTCCCCGGCCAAGACCGGCATTTTCGGCCTTGGAGACTGCCCCTGGGGGGCCGGCCGCACCGGCCGTCATGGCTCAGGAAAAGACGAGTTCCACCATTGAGAAATCGTCGTGGAAATCGTCCCGCTGCGAGACCGCCCGCACTCGGGTCACCAAGGTATCGATCGGGCTTTCCGGCCCCTTGCTCGGGGCGGTGAGCGTGGTCAGGAACTCCTCGAACGGCCACATCGAGCCGTCCGGACGGCTGATCTCAAAGGCCCCGTCGCTATACACAAAAACCCTCCCTCCTGGGGGTATCTGGACTTCGCTCGAACCAAACTCGAGGCCGTCCACCGCCCCGATCAGAGGCCCGTCAGAATCGAGCCGCTGGGGAGCCTCCGCCCCGGTGGTCAGTAGGGCTGGCGGGTGGCCTCCCCCGGCCCAGCGAAGCGTTCGAGTACCCCGATCAAAAACCCCGTACCAGATCGTGAAGAACATGTCGTTTTGACGTTCCATCGGAAACGCCTTGTTGAGAGCCGCGAGCACCGCCCCGGGGTCGTGGAAGTCGGTGTGCGGCAGGGCCTCGCTGCGGATCGCATTGAGCGCCGACACGGACAGGAGCGCCGCGCCCACCCCGTGACCGCAGACGTCGAGCAGATAGATCGCGAAGTGGTCGGCATCGAGATCGTGGTAGCCGAAGGCGTCGCCTCCCAACGAGGCTGACGGGATGAACCGCCAGTCGGCCCGCACGCCGCCGAGATCCTGCGGGGGGGGCAGCAGCGACCGCACGTAGTCGGCGGCGGTCGCCAGGTCGTTGGCCAGCACCTGCCGGCTGGCCTCCAACGCCGTAAAGGCCTCGTTTCGCTCCATCAGCGCCACGTAGCCCCGCGAGTGGTAGCGGACGCGGGCGAGCAGTTCGAGCCGATCGGGCAGCTTCACGATGTAGTCGTTGGCCCCCACGGCAAAGGCCTCCGCCTTCACGGCGGGCTCTTCTTTGGTGGAGAGCACGATGATCGGCACGTCGCGAAACCGCTCATCGGCCCGAAACTGTCGCACGAGCGTCAGGCCGTCGATCTCGGGCATCACGAGATCCTGCAGGATGACGGTGGGCTGCACCTCCGCCGCCTTGGCGAGCGCGGCCGGGGCATCCTTGCAGTAATGGAACGAGATCCCCTCCTCGCCCGAGAGCATCCGCCGCACGGCCTCGCCGATGATCGGCTGGTCGTCAACGAGAAGCACGGTCACGCCCCGGCGGGGCTGGGCTTTGGAGGGGGCCACGAAACGGTTTCCTCGCGAGTCCGAATCCGCGAGGAATGCTATCACAGCCGGCCGTGAGGGCATGCCACGTCCGTCCTTGCCTCGCCCCACGCCTTACGGCGTTGGGCTTTTACAGGCAGGGGGTGACCGTCCGTAGAAGCCGAAGGCCGTAAGGCCTCGGGCGCGGTCGAAAAGACCCCGCATCGGTCCTGGCCGCACCCCACGCCTCACGGCGTTGGGGTTCTCAGAAAAGCCGAGCGGCGCGAGCCGGCCGGTTGCAGGATTTCCCGGGCCGACGTTGAATCGTGGGATTCAGCCCCGGACCCGCAGGCCGTGGAGACCACGCCGATGGCCACCGAAAAAAAGCAGTCGCGTTCGCGAAGCAAGCCGCAGGATCCGCTTCCCGCCGCCATCGAGGGGCTCGGGGTTTTCTACCTCGGCCAGAAGGTCGATGCCGACCGCGGCACCCCCACCGGCGAACCGGTGCTTGTCGATGCCAAGCGGTTCACCACGCATGCCGTCTGCGTCGGCATGACCGGCAGCGGCAAGACAGGACTGCTCATCGGCCTGATCGAGGAGGCGGCGATCGACGGCATCCCCACGCTCGTCATCGACCCCAAGGGCGACCTCGCCAACGTCCTGCTGTCGTTCCCCAACCTCGCCCCGACCGACTTCCTGCCGTGGGTCGAGCCGGAGGCGGCGAAGCGCGAGGGCATTTCCCTCGAGGAACTCGCCGACCGCACCGCGAAGAAGTGGGCCGACGGCCTCGCGGCCAGCGGCCAGTCGGGCGAGCGGATCCGGCGGCTCCACGAAGCGGCCGAGATGGCCGTCTATACGCCCGGCAGCCGGATTGGCCGACCGCTGGCGATGCTCGGCAGCCTCGACGCCCCCCCGGCCGCGATCCTCGATGACCCAGAGGCCCGCCGCGAGCGGATCGAGTCGCTCGTCTCGGCGATCCTCGCGCTGGTCGGCATCGAGGGGGAGCCGGGCCGCAGCCGCGAACACGTGCTCCTCTCCACGATCCTCGACAACCTCTGGAAGAGCGGCCAGAAGGTCGATTTCGGCACGCTCGTGCGGGCCGTGCCGGCGCCGCCCATCGAGCGGGTCGGCTTCCTCGATCTGGAAAACTTCTTTCCCGCTGGCGACCGGTTCGCCCTCGCCAGCCGGCTCAACACCGTGGCCGCGGCCCCTGGCTTCGAGGCCTGGATCGAAGGCGAGCCGCTCGACCTGAGCCGACTTCTCTGGACGCCCGAAGGGAAACCCCGCGTGGCGGTCGTCTCGATCGCCCACCTCGCCGACGCCCAGCGGATGGCGTTCGTCACGCTGCTGGCCGGTGCCGCGGTCTCGTGGATGCGGTCGCAGGGGGGCACGTCGTCGCTGCGGGCGATGTTCCTGATGGACGAGGTGTTTGGCTATCTGCCGCCTACCGCCAACCCGCCGAGCAAGACGCCCCTCCTCACGCTCATGAAGCAGGCCCGCGCCTACGGCCTCGGCGTGGTGCTGGCCACGCAAAACCCCGTCGATCTCGACTACAAGGGCCTCTCCAACGCGGGCCTCTGGTTCCTCGGCCGGCTGCAGACCGCCCGCGACAAGGCCCGTGTTCTCGACGGGCTCGAAGGGGCCGCCCAGGCCTCGGGCGGTTCGTTCGACCGCGGCCGGCTCGACCGGATGCTGTCGGGGCTCGAGCAGCGGCGGTTCCTGATGCACAGCGTGCACGGCGACGAGGAGACGCTCTTTCAAACCCGCTGGACGATGGCCTACCTCCGTGGCCCGCTCCTCCGCGAGGAGATCAAGCGGCTCACCGCGGCCGCTCCCGGGCCGAACTCGACCGCGGCTGCTCCAGCGGCTGCCGCAACGCCGGCTTCCGCGTCAGCCTCGTGGCATGACAGTGGCCCGCGACCGATTCTCCCGCCGGGCATCCGCGAGGTGTTTCTGGCGCCGAAGGAGGCCGTGCCGCTGGAGGGGTCGATCCGCTACGAGCCGGCAATCATCGGCCGGGCCCGCGTCCGCTACGCCAAGCCAACCGCCGGGATCGAGGTCGACCGCGAGGTCGTCTGTCTCTGCCCTGCCGGCGATTCGCTGGGCGAGTCGGCCTGGGAGTCCGCCGAGCAGTTCGCCGAGTCGCCGCCGCTGGAGCCCGCGCCCCGCACCGGCTCGTTCGCGCCGCTGCCCTCGTCTCTGACCAACCCCAAGAGCTACGCCACCCTCGCCACATCGCTCAAGGGCCACCTGGGCCGCACCTCGAAGCTCACCTGCTGGTCGGCTCCGGCGATCGGCGCCGTCTCGCGGCCGGACGAGACCGAGGGCGACTTCCGCGTGCGGATCGCACAGCGGGTGAAGGAGTGGCGCGACGGGCAGCTCGACAAGATCCGCGACAAGCACGCCACCAAACTCGCCATGCTCGCCGACCGAATCGACCGCGCCCGCCAGAAGGTGGAGAAGGAGAAGGCCGAGGCCCAGAACCAGTCGATGCAGACCTACGTCTCGATCGGCACCGCGGTGATCGGCGCCCTCTTCGGCCGCAAGAAGATCAGCGCCACCACGATCGGCCGGGCCGCCACGTCGATGCGGTCGGCCAGCCGGGCCACGCGGCAGCAGGCCGACGTGGCCCACGCCGAGGAGAGCCTGACCACGCTCGAGGAGCGACGGCAGCAGCTCGAAGAGGAAGTCGAGATGGAACTCGACCGCATCCGACTCGAAGCCAGCCCCGACTCGGTCGCGCTGGAGGAGATCGACGTGCCCGCCCGGAAGACCGACATCGCCGTCGACGAGGTGGCCCTCGCCTGGGTGCCGGCCACGTCGTTTGGCCGACCGCAGGCCGAACGCGGAGCCTGGGGATGAACGCACCCCACGCCCGCGAGATCGTGCTCGTTGACTGCCCCGACGACGTCGGCCTGATCCACAGGATCACCGGCGTGCTCCAGGCCAGGCGGCTCAACATCGAGAGCAACCACGAGTTCGTCGACACATCAACGCGGCACTTCTTCTTCCGGGCCGAGGTCGTTCCCGCAGCCGACCCGGTACCGGCCGACGCCCTCAAGGCGGCGCTCGCGGCGGTGCTGCCGGCGGCGGCGCGAGTCCGCGTCACCCGCGAGGAGCGGCGGCCGATCGTCGTCTGCGCCACTCGCGAGCCCCACTGCCTCGGCGAGCTCCTCCTCCTCGACGCGGTGGGCGAACTGCCGGGCAGGATCGTCGGCGTCGTGGCCAACCACGACGACCTTCGCAGTCTCGTCGAGCGGTTCGGCGTGCCCTTTCATCACGTGCCGCACGAGGGCCGGTCGCGCGAGGATCACGAGCGGGCGATGCTCGAGGCAATCGACGACCATGCGCCCGACTACGTGGTGCTCGCCCGCTACATGCGGGTGCTCTCGGCGGCCGCGATCGCCCGCTATCCCGACCGGATCGTGAACATCCACCACTCGTTTCTGCCGGCGTTCGCGGGCGCGAGCCCCTACCGCCAGGCATTCACCCGCGGTGTGAAGCTGATCGGGGCCACGGCCCACTTCGTCACCGAGGAACTCGACGCGGGCCCGATCATTGCCCAAGACGTAACACCGGTGGACCACACCTTCACACCCGAGCGAATGGCACAGGCCGGCAGCGACGTCGAGAAACTCGTGCTCGCGCGAGCCGTGCGGCTCGTGCTGGAGGAACGGGTGTTCCTGCACGGGAAGCGGACGGTCATCTTCGGGTGACGGCCCACGAGCTCGGCCTTACGGCCGGTCGGCTTGCTCAGCTGCCGTACAAGCCCAACGCCGTGAGGCGTGGGGCGAACCACCACCAGGTGCCGCGTCCAGCGGCGGGCGCCCGCGGCCTTACGGCCGGTCGGCTTGCTCAGCTGCCGTACAAGCCCAACGCCGTGAGGCGTGGGGCGAACCACCACCAGGTGCCGCGTCCAGCGGCGGGCGCCCGCGGCCTTACGGCCGGTCGGCTTTTGCAGCTGCCGTACAAGCCCAACGCCGTGAGGCGTGGGGCGAACCACCACCAGGTGC
>JBBAVQ010000220.1:0-5342 GCA_040397625.1 Pirellulales bacterium
GGTGCTCGAATACCTCAAGACGTTGTGAGGAGTGCGGGCCGCGCGGGGGCGGCCTGAATCAGGCCGCTGCGTGTTGGGGCCCGCGGCCTTACGGCCGGTCGGTGTGAAGCAGGCCGTTGCGTGACGGGCGCCCGCGGCCTTACGGCCGGTCGGCTTGAAGCAGGCTCTCGCGTGGGGGACGCCCGCGGCCTTACGGCCGGTCGGCTTTCTCGGCTGCTGTACAAGCCCAACGCCGTGAGGCGTGGGGCGAACCGCCACCATACGCCGTGTTCAGCGTCATGCGCCCGCGGCCTTACGGCCGGTCGGCTTTCACACGCGACGCCGGAATCAGCGAGGGGCTGCCCATGCCCGGGAGCCGGCGTTGCTGACGAGCGCAGCCATGGATGGCGAAGCGAAGTCAGCATCGAGCGAGTGAAGGCCTGGAAGGCCGCAGCGAGCGTCCGGCGACGGGCGTGGGTAGCCCCGAGCGGTAGGGCCCACAGGTTGAAAACCTGTGCTACTTCGGGACGCAGAGGTCGAAAACCTGTGCGACTGGCGACGATACGGGACGCCACGATGTGATACGATTTCCCGACCGCGGCAGGGCCGCGAGACACCGACCGGAGACCAGCCATGACCCAGCTCGAAGCCGCCCGTGCCGACCAGATCACGCCCGAGATGAAGTTCGTCGCCCAGCGCGAGGATCTGCCCGAGGAACTGATCAAGAGCGAAGTGGCCCGGGGCCGGATGGTGATCCCCGCCAACACGGTGCACCTCACGAAGACACTCGAGCCGATGGCCATCGGCATCGCCGCCCTCACGAAGATCAACGCCAACATCGGCAACTCGGCGGTGACGAGCGACGAGCAGACGGAGCTCCAGAAGCTCCACATGGCGGTCCACTACGGCGCCGACACCGTGATGGACCTCTCCACCGGCAAGGACATCGACACCATCCGGCAGGCGATCATCGACGCCTCGCCGGTGCCGATCGGCACGGTCCCGATCTATCAGATGCTCGAGGAACTCGGCGGCGACATCGACGACATGAAGCCGCAGCACTTCCTCGACATGTGCGAGAAGCAGGCCAAGCAGGGCGTGGACTACATGACCGTCCATGCCGGGCTGCTCCAGGAGCACCTGCATCTCACGATGGGCCGGATCACCGGGATCGTCAGCCGCGGCGGCTCGCTGATCGCCCGCTGGATGATGACCCACAAGCAGCAGAATCCGCTCTACACCCACTTCGAGGATCTCTGCGACATCTTTCGTCAGTACGACGTGACCTGGAGCCTGGGCGACGGCCTCCGGCCCGGCAGCATCGCCGACGCCAGCGACGAGGCGCAGTTCGCGGAACTCCACGTGCTCGGCGACCTGACCCGCCGGGCCTGGAAGAAGGGCTGCCAGGTGATGGTCGAGGGCCCCGGCCACGTGCCGATGGACCAGATCGACATGAACGTGAAGCGGCAGATGGAGGAGTGCGACGAGGCGCCGTTCTACGTGCTCGGGCCGCTCGTCACCGACATCGCCCCCGGCTACGACCACATCACCAGCGCCATCGGCGCGGCCCTCGCCGGCTGGAGCGGGGCGGCGATGCTCTGCTACGTGACGCCCAAGGAGCATCTCGGCCTGCCCGACGCGGAAGACGTGAAGCAGGGCGTGATCGCCTACAAGATCGCGGCCCACGCCGCCGACCTCGCGCGGCACCGCAAGAACGCCCGGGTTCGCGACGACGCCCTTTCGCGGGCCCGGTTTGCTTTCGACTGGAACGAGCAGTTTCGGCTGTCGCTCGACCCCGAAACTGCCCGCAAGTATCACGACGAGACCCTGCCGCAGGAGACCTTCAAGAGCGCCCACTTCTGCAGCATGTGCGGTCCGAAGTACTGCTCGATGAAGATCTCCCAGGAAATCCGCGACATGGCGGCTGCCGGTGAGGTGCCCGGTGGGGCGGCGTTGCCGGTGATCGAGGCCGGTGCCTGACGCGGCCAGTTCCGGCCGGCGGTGGACTGCACCATGGACCTCAGCATCGAACGGGTCGAGCACGACGGCGTCGTGGTGCTCGTCTGCACGGGTCGCCTCGATGCCGAGACCGGAGATGAACTGGCCAGCGCGGTGGCCGACGAACTCCGCCGCGGATACCACGCGATCCGGCTTGATCTCGACGCCACGACTTTCTTGAGTTCGGCCGGGATTCGCGGTTTGTTCGAGACCCAGCGGTCGGCGAAGGCGGCCGGGGCTAGCTGCTTCATCCGGCGAGCGAGCCCCGTGGTGAAGCGGGTGCTTGACCTCACGCGGCTCACACCGATCCTCATGGAAGGGCAGTCGCCGCAGCCGGCAAAGGCTGCGCCGGGCCCCGCCGCGCCGGTGGCGGCCGACGTGACGTGCGGCACGGTCAAACTGCTCGGCGTCGAGCGGCCTGCAGGGGCCGGTGTGCGTGGGGAGATTCTGGGACGGCCGAACGACGCTGTCGCCGGGCGAACCGCCCAGGGCGTTGCGCGACCGTTGTCGCGGCATAGCTGCGGGCTGGGGCTGGCGTCGCTCGCCGACGGGCAGGCGGTCGCGGCTCGGGCTGGCGAGATGGCGGCCATTGCGGGCGCGGTGTTTCACCGGCCGCCGCAGCCGCACGCCGCGATCGACTACATCGTGCCGACGGGCGACCTGTTGGCCGAAGTGAACGTGTTGTCTGGCCTGATCTGGGAGGGCATTCCCACCGGACGCGCCGGGTTCGAGCCCGCCAGGGATGAGCCGTTCGTGCGGCTCGACGAACTGATCGAGGCGGTGCTGGCGCAGACTGATGCGACCACGATCGCCATCGTCGTTGCCGGCGAGGTGCACGGCCTGGTCGGGGCCGAGCTGATTCGTCCGCTCGGGGAGGCTCGCGGAGGCGACACTCCGGTGGCCGGATCGCGGGACGTCACCGCCACGTGGCTGAGCTTTTCGCGGGAGCCGGTCTATGCCAGGCACACGGCGGTGATCGCCGGCGTCGTCACCCGCGGGAGCGGATCCGGGCTGCTCGCCGACTTCGTGCGGCCGGTGCCGGGCCACGGCTTTTCCAGTCACTGTCATGCGGTCGTGTTTCCGTATCGGCCGCTGCGCCGCGGGGGGCTCGATCTCGCGGCGACCGTCGCCGATCTCGCCGCCTCCACGCCGCTGGCGGTGCTGCACCTCGTCGCCGATCCGCATCCTGTGCTTGGGAGTGGCCGGTCGGAGTTGGCCCGCGGCGGCGTGTGGTTTGCGCCGCTCGATCTCGGCAGCGGGGACGCGACGGCATGATCACACTCCTCTCCACCTGGACGTTTGGCCTGGCGCTTGCGCTGGTGGCGCTGGGTGTGTTCGTGAGCTATCGCCTGTTTTCGTTTCCCGACATCACCACCGACGGCTCGTTCACGCTGGGGGCCGTCGTGGCGGCGGGGCTGATGGTGGCCGGATACGACCCGGCCGTGGCCACGCTGGCCGGGATGGCGGCCGGCGCCGCGGCCGGTGCGACGACGGCTGTGATCCATGCCTTCCTCGGGGTTGAGCCGCTGCTCTCGGGCATCCTCGTGAGCACGGCACTGGCGAGCGTGAACCTCTTGGTGCTGGGCCGCAGCAATGTGCCGCTCGGTAAGGTGACCACGCTTTTCGACGCGGTCGAACGGACGGTGGGTCCGGTGCTCGTGCGGGCGGGCATCGACCGCACGCTGGCGGGCGAACTCGCCCGCACCGGGTTCGTGCTGCTGGTCGTCGCGGCCGCGGCCACGGTGCTCTACATCTTCTTCCGCACGCGGCTGGGCACGGCGATGCGGGCCGGGGGCGACACGCCGACGATGGCCCGGGCGCTCGGCCGCGACACCGGCCTGCTGACGGTCGGTGGACTCGCGATCTCCAACTCGCTCACGGCGGCAGCCGGCAGCCTGGTGGCGCAGTACCAGGGATTCGCCGACGTGCAGATGGGCATCGGCATGGTCGTGTGGGGCATGGCGAGCGTGTTTCTGGGGAATGCCCTCGTGGGGGCAGCCGGCCTCGGCACGGCGCTCGCCGCGGCGGCGGCGGGGAGCGTGACATTCCGGCTGCTGGTGGCGACGGCCCTCCGCGCCGGCCTTGATCCCGACTGGCTCAAGGCGGCCACGGCCGCCGTCGTGCTCGCGGCGCTCGTCGCGCCGCGGTTCCTCGGCTCACGAAAGAAGCCCTGACGTGCTCGATCTCGACAACGCGACCGTGCAGTTCCAGTCCGCGGGCGGGCCCGTGGTGCGGGCCGTCGACGGGGTGTCGTTGCACGTTCCGGCGGGGCAGTTCGTGGTCGTGATCGGCACCAACGGCTCAGGGAAGAGCACGCTCCAGGGATCGATCGCGGGCACGGTGCGGCTCTCGTCGGGCCGCGTCCGGCTGGCCGGCCACGACATCACCGACTGGTCGCAGCATGCCCGGGCGGGGCTGATCGGCCGGGTGTTTCAGGATCCGCGGGCCGGCACGGCAGGGTCGCTCACGGTGCTCGAGAACCTGGCGGTCGCCGCCTGCCGCGGCCGCTTCCCCGGATTCGGTTGGGCCACGGATCGGCGGCTGCGCGAGGAGGCGGCGTCGCGACTGGCTCGCATCGTGCCGGGGCTCGAGCAGCGGCTCGATCAGTCGATTGGGTCGATGTCGGGCGGGCAGCGGCAGATCGTGACACTCCTGATGGCGACGTGGCATCGGCCCGAACTGCTGCTCCTCGACGAGCACACCGCAGCCCTCGACCCTGCCGCTGCCGACCGGGTCGTTCAGGCCACCGCCGGCCTGATCCGTGAGGGGCGGTTGACGGCGCTGATGGTCACCCACTCGCTCGCCCAGGCCGCCTCACTCGGCGATCGGCTGATCCTCGTGCACCGCGGCCGCATCGAACTCGACGTCGAGGGGCCGGCCAAGCGGCGGCTCACGCCCGACGACCTCGCCGACCGGTTCGATGCCCTGCGGCGCGCCGATCAGCTCGATGATGCCGCCGCCCGCACGCTCGCCGACCTCTATGTCTGACAAGGTTCACATGATCGGCGTGCTTGGTATAAGCCGACCGGCCGTAAGGCCGCGGGCGCACGACGCGGGATACAGCGTCTGGTGGCGGTTCGCCCCACGCCTCACGGCGTTGGGCTTGTACGGCAGCCGAGTAAGCCGACCGGCCGTAAGGCCGCGGGCACCCGTCAGGCAGGGGCCTGCTTCAAGCCGACCGGCCGTAAGGCCGCGGGCCCCCGTCACGCAGGGGCCTGCTTCACACCGACCGGCCGTAAGGCCGCGGGCGAACGACGCGGGATACGGCGTTCGTTGGTGGTTCGCCCCACGCCTCACGGCGTTGGGCTTTTACAAACGGCCGCGCACGGCTCACAGAGCCCATCATGAGGCCTCGACATGAACGA
>JBBAVQ010000221.1:0-5320 GCA_040397625.1 Pirellulales bacterium
TCAGCGACGGCCCGCTCGACAAGACGGGGTGAGCGGCAGCGGGCACAGGAAGCCCGATCGCGTGAGCGATGGGGGCCGGTGATTACGTTTTGCGGACGACGCCCACCAGCACGCCGAGCACGCGGGCGTTCCTGACGTAAATCGGCTTCATCGACGCATTCGCGGGCTGCAGTCGAATCCGATCCCGCTCGGGAAACCACTGCTTGAGCGTCGCCTCGCCATCTTCCGTCTGCGCGACGACGATGTCGCCGGAGTGGGCCGTCTGCTTCTTCTGAATCACCACCCAGTCGCCGTCGGCGATCTGCGCGTCGATCATCGACTCGCCCATCACCTTGAGCACGAAGTGATTGTCGCGGTTGAAGAGCGATTCGAAGTCGATCCGCTCCGCCTGCTCCTCGGCCGGCCGCAGCGAACCGGCCGCCACCCAGCCCGCCATCGGCAGACCGCGGAGGTGCGCCGGTTCGTTGACCAGCTCGATCGCCCGAGACATGTTTTTGCCGCGGGTGATCAGGCCCTTGCGTTCGAGAGCCTTGAGATGGCAGACGACGCCGTTGGGGGAGCGAATCTTGAAGGCCTGGCCGATCTCGCGGACCGTCGGGCCATAGCCGCGGGAGTGAATCTTGTCGCGAATGAAGGCATAGATCTCCATCTGCCGCTCGGTCGGCGCGTCGCTGGCGTCGTCGGCATCGGACTTGGTCGGGAGATTCAGCGGGTTGCCGCGGACGGCGGCAACGGCGGCGGCCACCCGGCGGGGCTTCGGCCTCGTGTTGCTCGTGTTGGCGGAGGCACGTGAGGGCGATGCTTTGCGCTTGGCCATGTCGAATCAGCGGGAGGACCGCTTCCTGTGCGGGAATGATGGGGATATCGGCAGCAGCCGGTATGGACGTCAGTATCTTACTATACGGCCGTTCATTTTCAAGTGGGGTGCCCGGGGTCGCTCCAGAGCGTTCCGGCCCGGTAGGATGCAGGAAATGGTTCGAGCACCGTGGAGGACGTCATGAAGGCGACAGGAAGCCGGTGGGCATGGGCTGGTGGACTGGGTATCGCAGTGGCGATGGCGGGGATCGTCATCAGGCCGTGCCAGGCCGAGGAGCCGCCGACGGCGGTGGCCGACGCCGCACCCGCGGAGCCACGCGACGGTGTTCGCCAGACGGGACGCGATGCCCCCGCGAAGAAGGCGGCCGCGACCATCGCCCACGTCCGGATCGCAGGCAGCCTGCCGGACGGGGTGGGGCAGGGCGGCCTCCTCGCCGACGTGGCCCCGCATCTGCACCGCCTGGTGGAACGGCTCGACAAGGCCGCCGCCGACAGCCGGGTGAAGGGGGTCGTGGTGGCGATCGACTCGCCCGACCTGGGGCGAGGTCGGGCGGAAGAGGTTCGCGCCGCCATCGAGCGCATCAAAAAGGCCGGGAAGCCCGTGGCCGCCCATCTCGTGAGCGGCGCCGCGGCCCACTATGCCGTGGCCTCGGCCTGCGACACGATCGCGATGCCGCCCGCGGCCACGCTGGAACTGACCGGCGTGCGGAGCGAGATGATGTTCTTCAAGTCGATGCTCGACCGGCTGGGCGTGGCCGCCGAGATCCTTCAGGTGGGCGAGTTCAAAGGGGCCGGCGAGCCCCTCACCCGCGACAGCATGAGCCCGGCGCTGCGGGCGCAGTACGAGAGCTTCGTCGGCGACCTGTATGAGCAGCTTGTCGAGCGGGTCGCCGACGAGCGGGGGCTCACCGCCGAGCGGGTGCGGGAGTTGATCGACACCGGCGTGTTCACGCCCGCGGCGGCGGTCGAGGCGAAGCTGATCGATTCGGTCGGCTACGAGGATGAGGTGATCGCCACGCTCGCCAAGCAGATCGGCGAAGAGTCGCCGAAGCTCGCCCGCGACTACGCCCAGCGGAAGTTCGATCAAGACTTCTCGGGCATGGCCGGCCTCGTGAAGCTGATGGAACTGCTTTCGGGGCAGAAGCAGGCGGCCCCGCTCGGAAAGAACAAGCGGATCGCCGTGGTGCACGTGACGGGCGAGATCCGCGAGGGCAAAAGCGCCGACGACGTTCTGATGGGAGGTGCGGCCGGCTCCGAAACGATCATGAAGGCCATCCGCGACGCCGCCAAGGACGAGCAGGTCGCGGCGATCGTGCTGCGGATCGATTCGCCCGGCGGATCGGCGCTGGCAAGCGACCTCATCTGGCGGGAGGCCGAGCGGGCGAAGAAGCCGGTGGTGGCGAGCTTCTCCGACATTGCGGCCAGCGGCGGCTACTACATCGCCGCCGCCGCCGACACGATCGTCGCGGCTCCGGGCACGCTCACCGGCTCGATCGGCGTGGTCGGCGGCAAGGTGGCCGTCGGCGACGCCCTCGGCAAGGTCGGCGTCCACACCGACGTCGTCAGCAAGGGAAAGAACGCCGGCTGGCTGTCGATGCAGGAGCCCTTCACTCCAAGTGAGCGGGAGGCGTTTATGGGCACGATGAAGGAGGTCTATCGGCTCTTCACTTCCAAGGTGGCTGCGGGCCGCGAGCTCGATCCGGCGGTGGTCGAGAAGCTCGCCGAGGGCCGTGTGTTCACCGGCAGGCAGGCGAAGGAGAACGGGCTGGTCGATCGGCTGGGAACGCTCGACGACGCGATCGACGAGGCCAAGAAGCTCGCCGGGATCGACGCCGGCGACGAGGTCGATCGGCTGCTCCTGCCCGAGCCCCGCGGCCTGTTCGACGAACTGCTCGGCTCGGCAGCGGCCGGGGGTGATCCGGTGGCCCGCATGGCGGCCGTTGCGGGAGGGCGGACGGCCCTGCACGGCCTGCTCCTGGCTCGGATTACTGGGCTGCCGGGCCTCGAATGGCTGGCGGCCGAGGCCGACGCGCTTTCGCTCGTGCTCTCCGGGCGGCCGCAGCTGTTGATGCCGGTGCGGATTCGCGTGCGGTGATCGTCAGCCGCGCCGGCGTCGGAGCCGCAGGGCTGCCGCGAGGGCGAGGCCGACGCCAGCGAGGGCGATCGCGCTCGGCTCCGGAATCACCTGCAACGTGAGTCCACTCGTCGTCGTGAAGTAGGCACTGCGGCCGCTGCCGAGATCAATCGCATTCCCGATCCCGAGGTTGTTGAGGTTCGCGGGGTTGATCGTGGCGATGCCGTCGATCAACGAATAGCTCCCGTCGGGAGTCGCAGCAGAGAACCCGCGGAGATCCACGACACCGAATCCGCCGAAGGAGACCGAGGCGCCGTTGACGGTGAGCGTCTTGGAGGCGTCGAAGACGAAGTCGGCCCCGCTCGCGAACGAGAGGCTGCCGCCGATCGTGCCGTCGCCGCCGATCGCATTACCGGCCCCCACCGTAACGCCACTACCGAGCGTGCCGCCGACGAGCAGGGAGAGCGTGTCCTGGAGCGTGATGGCGTCGACGAGGGCGGAGCCGTTGCCGTCGATGGCGAGTGAGCCCGTGCCGCCGAGGGTGATGCCCGTCGCCGAGCCGCCGCCGCTCGTCGGGCCGAACACACCGGCGAGCGTCGTGTCGTTGTTGACATCGAGGCGGAGTTCTCCGGAGGTGGCCGTGCCCCGGAAGAAACTTGTCGAGCCGGAGAACGTCATCGCGTTCGTGCCGCCGAGCACGGCGACCGCGCCCGAGCGGCCGCCGATCGAGAGGCCGTTTGCGAACGTGAATGGAGCCGTGCCCTGCAGGGTGCCGTAGTTGAGCTGGAGTTGGCCCGTGCCCGAGGCCGCGGCGGCGGCGAGAATCACGGTGCCACCATTGGTGGGCGTCGCCCCCGCGGCACCCACGCGATAGCCGCTGGTCGTGTTCGAGCCCGAGACGACGAGGGTGCCGGCCCCGGTCTTCGCGATGCGGCCGGTGGTGCCGGCGATGTCGCCGTTGAGTGCGAGCGTGCCCCCGGAGCCGACGTCCACCGTCTTGTCGCCGGAGGTGAACGTGATCCCTGGATTCACGATTGCCGTGCCGCTCGTGACATTGGTCGCTGTGAGGCCGGACGCGTTGATCGCCCCCGAGCCGTTCACGACTGCCGCGGTGCCGAAGGTCAGCACGCCGACCGACCGGGTGGCGCCCTGCAGGTCGAGCGTGCCCGAGTTCGAGAGCGTGACGGACGACATTCCAAACGTGCCGCTGGAGGTGAGCGTGGTGCCCGGGGCGATGTCGAGCGTGCCGCCTCCGGAGACCGCGCGGCTGCTGCCGAGCGACACGCTGGCGGTGGTCTTGAGGTTGCCGTTGAGCGTGACGGCGCCGGCCGAGTCGCCGAGGTTCGAGTCGGAGGAGATCTGCAGCGTGCCCGAGGAGAGCGTGAGGCCGCCGGTGAAGGTGTTGGCCCCGCCGAGCACGAGCGTGCCCTGGCCCATCTTCATGAGGCCGGCCGAGCCCGCGAGCGCGGAGTCGATCGTGGTGGTCACCGTGCCGTCGGTGCCGGTGGTGATCGTGTTCAAGCCGCTCGACACGCCGGTGAGCGTGATCGTTCCGCCGGTGAGGGTGTAGCCGGAGGTCGTGAAGGCGAGGCCGTTGGAGGCCGTGACGATGGCGGCGGTCACGGTGCCCGCGGTGCCGCCGAAGTTGGCCTTCTGCGACGCGTCCCACGCCCCGGAGCCGTCGGCCCAGCTGCCACTGCCACCGGCACCGGGGGCGGTGGCGTTCCAGCCCGCGCCGCCGTCCCAGTAGAGATTGGTGCTCACCCCGCTGCCGGAGGTGGTGAGGTTCATGGTGAAGTCGTCGATTCCGAGGCCCTGGGAGTTGCTCCAGCTTCCGGTCGTCACGAAGCTCCAGCGGAGGTAGTAGTTGGACCCGTTCGAGATGCTCAGGCTGGGAATGGTGACGGCCTTGGCGGCCGACTCGGGCGGGTTGTAGACCGTGGTCGTGTTGCTCCCGGTGTACAGCGCCGAGTTGCCAAGCGTGTTGGCCGACCAGGTCGATCCGTCGGTGGAGGTGTAGAACTCCCAGCTCTGCGTCCGGGTGCCCTGGCGATACCGCTCGTAGTTCCAGGCGAGATCGAGGGTCGTGATCGTCGCGCCGCTCGTGTTCGTGAACCCGAAGAGGATGGCCAGCGACTGCCCGGGGGCGGCAGATGTCGTCCCGGGATACGAGCCCGTCGAGAGGTAGCCGATCGACTTGTCGGTGCCGCTGGCGAGCGTGCCGGTCACCCAGAGATACGCACCACCGCTGCTCGAAGACGACACCGCGCCCGCGCCTTCCGTGCCCGCGTTCTGCGTGACGGCGGTGGTGTTCGAACCAGACGTGGTGTAGTTCGGTTGCACGCTCGACGTGCCGCTCCGCCAGAACGACCAGCCCGGCGCCGCGGAAGCGATCGACGACGTCTGCCCCGTCGTGATGCCGTCGAAGTT
>JBBAVQ010000222.1:0-3546 GCA_040397625.1 Pirellulales bacterium
CCCTATTCGGAGGTGATCGTCCAGCCTTCTTTCTTGCCAGACGGTCCGGTGGGCAGGAAATAGGTCTCGAGGAACTTCGGAAGATCGGCGTCGAGCATGGCGATTGCCTCCGCCAGCGGTTCGGGTTTCGCCATGTTGGCCTGGTCCTTGCGCATCAGGCTTCGGAGTTCGTCAACCGTCCGCCGGTTCACGGGCAGGCCCTGCTTTGCGTCGCCGCGAAGCAGGTCGGCGAGGTTGGTTTCGCGGAGGTGGTAGGCATAGGCCAGCACCCGCCGGTGAAGCCCGCGGAGTTCCTTCACGTTTTCGCGAAACGTCGTGGCGTAGGCGTCTGGAACCTTCCCTTCGAGCGAGTCCGCGACCGTGAGCGCGGCCTCGAGCTTGGCGGCCGTCTGTTCGAAGCGGAGCTGGTTGTCTTCCCGCATCCAGAAGTTCGGTGGCGTGGTCTGGTCGGTGCGGAGAAACGCCGTCCGCCGGCTCGATTGCCAGGACGGCGTCTGCCAGCTTGCGCCCTTGAGCGTCGCGGCCGACAGCAGGTGGTCGGGATCGCTGCGGCCCACCTCGCGTGACAGCCACGACACGTCCCAGGGATACATCTCGATCGCCTCTGATGAGAGCGTCCAGAACGCCACCATGCCCTCGGCCGCCGCGGCGTAGGGGCGGGCGAGCTGCTCGAGCGCGTCGGCATCGCTGATGTCGGGATTGGCGAAGAAGATCCCGGTCATCCGCAGGTTTGGGTCTTCCTTATCGGGCACGTTGCCGAAGTACTCCTTGATGCCGTGCAGCGGCCCGGCGTTGTTGACCGCCCGCAGCGCCCGCAAGGTCGCCAGGGGAACGGCGATGTGCAGGTAGGGCTCCATCTCCTCGGTGGGCGATCCGGTCCAGACCTCACCCAAGACCGGAATCCGCCGCTCGGCGGCCTTCATGAGCATGTTCCTGAACCAGCGATCGGCCGGGAGGGCCACCTGCACCTCGGCGATGTTGGAGTGCAGGGCCAGCCCGACGCACGACGCGTCGATCAGTTCGGCGCACCGATACGTCTGCCCCGCGGAGAGTTCCCATGGCTCCCAATAGACGACGCCCTGCGGTTGGAGCGACCGCCAGGTGCGGCCGATCGTGTTGACGAACGGCGTCACCCGCTCGTGCAGCGGCACGCCGCGGCACCGCGGGCAGTTGCCCGCCTCGCTGCAGAGCCAGGCATGCTGGTCGTAGGTGTAGCAGAGCAGATCGTCCACGCCGGGGAACGCCGCATGAAACGCCTTGACGAGCGCCACGGTGCGGGCGGTGACGGCCTCATCCGAGATGCACTGATCGAGGAGCACGTCCGGCTCCAGGGGCGGATAGAGCACGTTGGGCGCCCCGAAGTGGAAGATCGTCTTCATGCCGAACTTCCGGCACAGCGCGATCCGATGCCGCAGCGCGTCGGCTCGGGCGGCGATCTTCTCGGGCGTGCGGATGGCGGCGCGGTCCTTGTCGCCGGGGGTGGGAGCGAATCCGTCCGGCAGCGGGACGACATCCTCGAGGTTCAGCGGCTCATCGTTCGGCCGATAGCCCCAGGCGATGTTGAGCTGCATCGTGTTGAAGCCCAGGTCTTTCATCCGCCCGACGTTGGCGTCGTTCCACTCCACGTGCGGATGGCACGGCACTCCGAGAAAGCCCACTCGCGCTGCGACGCGCTGGGCCGGGCGGGGCGGCTCCGCTCCCGTGGCCGACGGCAGGAACGGCCAGGAGCACGCCAAGGCCGTGAGCGAGAGGCTGCGGCCGAGCAGGCGGAAGGATTGGGTGACGGGCATGGAGCGTCTCCGGAGCGCGCGGGCTTTTGCAGACTATAGTGCGCCGCCCCCATCGTGCGGCATGCCGGCGCGGAGCATGCCCCGGCCGCTGGTTGCGAAGTAGCCGGCGACGATCGTATTCTCCGAGGCATCATGTCCACCAGCCCGCTCGCCGACGTCGTCTCCGGTCAGTACGAGCGGTGGATGTATCCCCAGCCGATCCTCGACCTCCCCGGCTGGCTTGTCGACAACTGGCAGTGGTTCGACCCCAGCCACGCGCACCGGATGCTATGGCCCGACCGGGCCTACGCCGCCGACCTCGACATCCTGATCGCGGGGTGCGGTACCAATCAGGCGGCCGTGTTCGCCTACACGAACCCCGAAGCGAGAGTCGTGGCGATCGACGTTAGCCAGCCGTCGCTCGATCACCACCGTTTCCTCAAGGAAAAGTACGACCTCGCGAACCTCGATCTGCACCTCCTGCCGATCGAGCAGGTCGGCACGCTCGGCCGCGACTTCGACCTGATCGTGTCCACGGGCGTGCTCCACCACATGGCCTCTCCCGAGGCCGGCATGAAGGCGCTCGCATCGTGCCTACGGCCCGAGGGCGTGGCGGCGATCATGCTCTACGCCCGCTACGGCCGGATCGGCGTCGAGATGATGCAGGCGGTCTTTCGAGAGATCGGGCTGTCGCAGGCCGAGGCGTCGCTGTTCACCGTGAAGGAGGCGATCGCGCTTCTGCCGGCCGATCATCCGGTGCGGAGCTACCTCTCGTTCGCCCCCGACCTGCGGTTCGATGCCGGCCTGGTCGACACCTTCCTCCACGGCCGCGACCGCAGCTACACGGTGGACGACTGCCTCGACCTCGTCGCCTCGGCCGGCCTTGTATTCCAGGGCTGGTTCCTCAAATCGGCCTACGAGCCCCCTTCGCCCCCCGGCGGAGGATTCTACGAGGCCGTGGCGGCCCTTCCCGACCGGCAGCGGTGGGGCGTGATGGAGCGGATCAACACCCGCAACGCCTGCCACTTCTTCACGGCCTGCCGGGCCGACCGGCCACGTTCCACCTACACCATCGACGTCGCGTCACCCGCGGTGCTCGATGCCGTGCCCCGCTTCCGCCACCGCTGCGGGCTCAACGGCGCCGCGGTCTTTCGCTCCGACTGGCGACTCCCTCTCGACCCCGTCCAGGCTGCCCTCGTGCGACTCGTGGACGGCCGTCGCACGCTTCGCGACATCGTCGCGGAGGCGGCGGGGGATCCCGCCATGACGGGCTACGACGCCGAGCGGCTCGCAGCCCTCGCCCGCACGCTCGTGCAGCTGCTCGTGAACCGCGACTTCATCGTGCTGGGGATCGGTTCATGATCCAGCCCGATGCGGTCCGCCCGGCGCTGACGCGCCGTCTCCTCCGCCGCGCGGTGGTGAACGGCCAGATCCGCCTGCCTGCCGTGCCGGCCCTGCTCGACGACTACCAGGCCCTCTGCGAGGAATCGTTCGCGGCACTCGGCATCGCGTTCAACGCTGAGCAGCAGGCGCAGTTGGGAAGCGTGCTCGCAGGCCAACTCGCCGCGGCCTACGCCGCTTCGCCCCGCGCCGAGATCGTGATCGCCTACGAGTCGCCGGTGGGGCTCACCGTGAACTACACCGTGACGCCGAGAGTGGCGTCGCTCGGTGAGGCCTACGACCACTGGGTGCTCACACGGCAGCCTCCGTATTTCGGCACGACGGCCGACGCCCGTGTGATGGCCCTCGCCGCGGAGGCCTCGTCGCCCGCCGCCTG
>JBBAVQ010000222.1:3646-5315 GCA_040397625.1 Pirellulales bacterium
CGTCCTGGCCGGCCTTGCCGGCGCTGCCGCCGTTCGAGCCGGCACCGCCTTGGCCGCCCTTTCCGTAGTAGATGCCGCCGTTGCCGCCGTTGCCGCCGTTGGTCGCGTTCGCACCAAGGCCAGCCGTACCGCCGTCGCCGCCGTTGCCGCCGTTGCCGGTGAGGCCGGTGGTGTCCGGCGGACCGCCATTGCCACCGTTGCCGCCGTTTCCGCCGGGGCCGCCGAGGCCCTGGGTGCCGGCCTGACCGCTTGGGCCGCCCGCCTGGCCGCCGTCGCCGGCCACACCGCCGGCGCCGCCGGCCCCGCCGTTACCACCCGGGCCGCCGTTGCCGCCCGCTGCCAGCAAGCCTTGGCTACCAGCGCCACCCTCGCCGCCGGTGCCACCGAGGCCAGCGGTACCGCCGTTGCCGCCGTCGCCGGCCACGCCCGCCTTGCCGGCCGTGGCTGTGCCCGCCACGCCGCCCTTGCCGCCATCACCGCCGAGGCCGCCGGCGCCGCCGAAGCCGCCCTTGCCGCCGGCCGATTCCCTCGTGATAGGCGTCGCGCCGGCTCCGCCGGTGCCGCCCGTGCCACCTGTCCCACCCTGGCCACCGGTGCCGCCGCTGCCGCCGTTGCCTGCCAGATCACCGCCCCGGCCACCCGCGCCACCATTGCCACCGAGGCCTCCCTGCAGGCCGGCATCGCCGTTGCCGCCGTCGATCTGTGACGGTGTGCCGTTCGTTCCGCTCGCACCCGAGCTGCCGGTTCCGCCCTGACCGCCCGCGCCGCCATTGCCCCCGTTGCCATACGCGCCGCCGTTGCCTCCCACGCCGCCGTTGCCGCCAGTCGCGCCGGGCGTGGTGGTGGAGTAGCCCGCGCCGCCGTCGCCGCCGTTCCCGCCGCTGGTGGCTGCGCTGCCGGCTGCACCTGCAGCGCCGCTCGTCCCGGGCGCACCGATGCCGCTGCCCGCAGCTCCGCCAACGCCACCGGCTCCGGCCACGCCGGACTCACCGCCGTTGCCGCCTGCGCTGCCGTCGGGCGTCAATCCGTCGCCGGTCGCACCGTTGCCGCCATCGCCTGCCGCACCCGAGTTGCCACCGACGCCGCCGTCGCCGCCGTTGCCATTGATGCCCGCCGGCCCGGCGCTGCCGCCGTTACCGCCCGAGCCAGCGAGCCCGCCATCGCCGCTGGCGCCGCCGTTGCCACCGGCGACTCCTGCGGTCGTCGAACCAAAGCCCGCGCCGCCGCTGCCGCCGTTGCCGCCGGCTCCGCCAACACCGCCCGCGCCCGCCGTGCCCGAGAGCGACGAACCACCGTCACCGCCCACGCCGCCGCTGCCGCCGGCCGTTCCGGCTCTGCCGTTGGGCGAGAGGCTCGTGCCGGCCTTGCCCGGTCCGCTGCTGCCGCCGCTGCCGCCGTTGCCGCCCGCACCGCCGAAGCCTCCAGTCGCGGTGCCGCCGGCTCCGCCGTGGCCGCCGTTGCCGCCACTGGCGCCGACGCCCGAGAGATTGCCACCGGCGCCGCCGTTTCCGCCGGCGCCACCGTTACCGAAGCCGCCATCGGCTCCGGTGGTCGCGCCGCTGCCGCCCTTGCCCTCGAAACCCGCGGCGCCGCCATTGCCGCCGTTGCCGCCCACTCTGTTCGCAAGAGAGACAGTCACGCCGCTGAAGCCCTCGCCGCCGTTGCCGCC
>JBBAVQ010000223.1:0-5305 GCA_040397625.1 Pirellulales bacterium
AGGATCTGGGCTCTGTCCTGGCCGCGCCCCACGCCTTACGGCGTTGGGAAGGATCTGGGCTCTGTCCTGGCCGCACCCCACGCCTTACGGCGTTGGGAAGGATCTGGGCTCTGTCCTGGCCGCGCCCCACGCCTTACGGCGTTGGGAAGGATCAGGGCTCTGTCCTGGCCGCACCCCACGCCTTACGGCGTTGGGCTTGGACGGCAGATCAGAAAGCCGACCGGCCGTAAGGCCGCGGGCGTCCCCAACGCAGGGGTTCGCGTTCAAGCCGACCGGCCGTAAGGCCGCGGGCGTCCCCAACGCAGGGGTTCGTGTTCAAGCCGACCGGCCGTAAGGCCGCGGGCGTCCCCAACGCAGGGGTTCGTGTTCACGCCGACCCGTCTGAGCGGGTCAGCGGCGGGCGAGCAGCGCGAGTTCCGCGGTCAGGCCCGGGCCGAAGGCCATCGCCACGCACGGCCCCGCCGCGTCGCCTCGGATCAGTTGCTCGAGGATGAAGAGGATCGTGGCGCTCGACATGTTGCCATGCTCCGCCAGCACCTCCCGCGAGATGGCCAGCGACTCAGGCGGCAGCGAGAGAGACTCCTCGACCGCGGCCAGCACTCGCGGGCCGCCCGGATGAACGGCCCACGAGCCGACTGCCTCGAGCGACAGCCCCGCTTCGGTGAGGCCGGTGGCCACCGTGGCGGGGAGGTGCCGCCCCACGGTGCCGGGCACGGCGGCCGAAAGATTCATTTCGAATCCGTGATCGCCGATCGTCCAGCCCATCTCGTCGCGGGAGTCGGGCAGGACGCTCGACCACTGACGCTCGAGGAGCCATGTAGGGCCACTCGTTCGGCGTCGTCGCGAGGGATGGCAGCCCACGAGGGCGGCGGCGCCGTCGGCGAAGATGCTGTTGGCAACGATCACGTCGCTCCGCAAGCCGTACTGAAAGTGAAGGCTGCAGAGTTCGACGCAGACGACCAGCGGCACGCTCTCCGGCCGCGCGGCGACGAAGGCTTCCGCCACACGAAGGGCGTTGAAGGCGCCGTGGCAGCCCATGAAGCCCACGTGCGTGCGGGCCACGGATGCGGACAGCCCGAGCCGGCCGATCAGCTCGAGGTCCACCCCTGGATTCGCGAAGCCGGTGCACGAGCAGGTGACGAGGTGCGTCACCTCACTGGCGTCGATTCCGGCGTCGGCAAGAGCGCGGGCGGCGGCGGTGAGCGCGAGCGGCCCCGCCTCGGCGGCGTAGCGGTCCATCCGCACCCTCGTGGACGGGCCGTCGGGCTCGGCGAGCGAGGCGGGCGGAAAGAACGTCTGCGAATAGGCCTGCGTGCCGGGATCATCGAGGAGCACGGAGCCGCGGGAGCGGATCCGCGTCTGCCGGTAGATGGCCGCGACGACGCGGTCGTGGCCGGCCTCTCCCTCCGAGAACGTCGTGGCGAGCTCCGCCGCGTCGCGCTGGGCGATCCGCCGTTTGGGCGTGGCCGTGCCGATGCCGAGGATCGCAAGGCTCATCGGTGTCCTCCGAGCGATCCGGCGCCGATGACGGCGGGCATCAGCCGCCGCGCCGCCCACGGGGCCACGCGGGCCGCCTGCACGGCGGCCATCACCACTCCCGGCCTCCGCAGCGCGAGGGCCACCCTTCGGCAGCGGGCGTGGACTGCCGCGAACCGGCGGTGATGTGACTCGCGGTATCTCGCCGCTGCGGCCGCGGGCGATCGCAGCGGGGCGCCTGCCCCGGGCTCGTCATCAAGCAGCGCTTCGGCGACAAGCCGGCCGCTCGCCAACGCCCAGCCGATGCCCTCGCCAGTGAACGGCTCGACGTATCCGGCGGCATCGCCGCAGCGGAGGATCCGCCCCGTCGGCCCGGAGACGAGCGGTGCGCTCCGGGTGAGAGGCGGAGTAGCGCGGAACGCGGCGGCTGCAAGCGTGGTGGTCGTCGGCATGGGAAGGGACGCGCGGCCAACCGCCTCCGCGACGATCGCCGCCACCACCCGCGCCGGATCGGCGTTCCGGCCGAGGGACTCACGGCTCACCGCGGCGGCGACGTCGAGTCGGCCATCTTCGAGTCGGACGACACCGCAGTATCCGTCGCGGCCGACCGCCATCACGAGTTCACCGAAGGGGAGGTCGGCTGCGTCGGCCGGCAGCGTGGCGCCCAGGCCGATGCGATTCTCGGCGGCAACGTGGCGACCGTCTTCCGACGCAGGTGCGACGATCGTACTGTCCGAGACGGCGATCCGCACGTGGTCGGCGAGGCCGGTCGCCAGCACGATGCGATCGGCCGTGATGCGGTGCGATGTCATGGCGGCGCCGGCCGGCGTTCGCACCGAGAGCGTGGCGGCCACCTCTTGCGCACTCGCCGCGTTTTCGTCGATGCTCGCCACGTGCGCCTGCGGCAGCCAGTGGCAGCCTGCCGCGATCGCCGCGCGAACGAGTCCCGCGTCGAGGATGTCCCGCGACACGACTCCGCCACCGGGCAGCGGCAGCACGGCCGCCCGCCCGCCGTGCGCCACGCTTACCGAGTCCAGCGGAAGGGCGTCGAAGGGGAGCCTCGATTCGTCGCCCGTGCCGCAGCCGAGCAGCCGGAGTTCGTCAACCGCCGCGACCGACAGGCAGCACCCGCAGACCTTCCACCGTGGCATGCCGCCGCGATCGATGAGCAGTACCCGAGCGCCCGCTGCGGCCAGTCGCAGCGCGGCGGCAGCGCCGGCCGGGCCGCCGCCGATCACGAGCACCTGCCACCGGGTGCGGGCCGCGTCGGCCGCTGTGATCGTGGCAACGACAGGCGCGTTCGTGCGAGGGTCTGGGGATGTCATGCCATGCGCTCCGCGGCGTCGCGGTGCCACTCGATCATCACCCGCTCCGGCCAGACACGGCGAATCATCGCGCCATGAAGTCCGGCCGCGGCGCAGAGGCCGCGGTATTCATCCGGCGTCCGCGCGGCCCGCACGGAGAGCGGCCCGTCCACGCGGGCGACCCGCGACGACGAAAGAAACGTCGTCCCGACCACCGCCAGTGTCAGGCCGACGCGGCTGCGAATGAGGTCCGATACGGCCACGCCGCACCCCGCCGCGGCAGCCATGCTTCCGAGCAGTCGAGCAGCCGGGGCGTCGTCGAGGTGGTGCAGGAACAGGGAGCTGACGGCCACCGCGCAGGCCGGGCAGCCGTCGGCCAGCACGTCGCGGACCTCGAACGTCGCGTCGATACCGGAACGGGCGGCAAGAGCCCGTGACTGTTCGACGGCCCGCGGGCTGATGTCCACGCCCAGGACCCGCACCCTGCGGAGGCCGCGGCGTCGAAGCCGCTGGACGATGTCCAGCGTGACGTCGCCGCCACCGCAGGCCACGTCAACGACGATTGGCTCGTCGGTGCCCGATGCGTTGGCCGCGAGAATCCGCTCCACCGTCGCGGCGATTCCGGCGGCCGTCCTGGACACGGCATTGATCGTCGCGAGAGCTTGAAGCGCGTTGACGTGGTCGGTTTCCCCGATCGCCGGATCGTCCATCAGTTCTGGCTGGCGCGACTGGGGGAGCGACCAGGGCATCGGGGCACCGTCCGCGATGCGGCAAGGAAGGAAGGGGGCGAGAGAAGTCCGCCATTATAGGAGGAGGTTAGCGGATGCGGGCGGGCGACCCAAAAGGCATGCCCGGGTACCTGGGCACCTGCGACTGGTCGCCGCAAGAGACAGTTCCAAGGAAGAGCCGCCGCCGCTGTCAGGATCGCCCACAATTCCTTGCGGAATGCCGCGATGCTTTCGCTTCAGGGAAGAGCACGTATCGTATCCCTGGTGCCGACGCGGAGCGAACGCCGGTTCTCGGACACGAAGGGATGGCATTGCACACGCGATGGTGCTGAAGACATCGACAGGCGAGGCGGGCACGCGGCCAAGGGCGCCGCTCTCGAAGCTGTTCGTGCTCAGCGTGGTGACGTCTGCAGCGCTTCTCGCCGCGGCTCCCCTGATTGTGACGTCGGCCCTCAGGATTCTCGGCGTGGAGTCGACCACTCCGATCGAGTGGGTGCCCGAGTCGTTCGCTCCGCGGGTGGCCTACGACCAGTTCACGCGGGACTTCGAGAGCGGCGATGTGGTGGTCGCGGCGTGGCCCGGATGCACGGTCGGTGTGCCGGCGATCGACCGCTTCATCGAGGCGGCGACGGGTCCAGCCGCGCCGTGCGACGCTGCCGGTAAGCCGTGGTTCGAGTCGGTGGCTTCTGGATCGGAGGCCCTGGAGCGGCTCGTGCAGCCGCCGCTCGCGCTCGATCGCGAAGCCGCGATCGAGCGGCTGAAGGGGGTGATCATCGGGCCGGACGGCGAGCAGACGTGCCTCGTCATCGGGTTCACCCGCGCGGGGCTCGTCGATCGACGCCGGGCGACGGCCTGGATCCGCGACACGCTGCTGGCGACGGCGACCACGAACCCCGACGACCTGCATCTCGCGGGGCCGGTTATCGATAACGTGTCGGTGGACGAGGCGAGTGCCGACAGCATGCGGGTCTACGGAGGCCCCGCGGCGCTGCTGATCTTTCTGCTCACCTGGCGATCGCTGAAATCGCTGCGGTATTCGGTGCTCGTGTTTCTCCTCTCGCTGGCCTGCGTCGGGCTCTGCTTCGCATCGCTGTCGGCGTGGGGCGACCAGATGAACCCGGTGCTGATCGTGATGCCGCTCTTGGTGCTCACGCTCGGCGTGTCGGGGGGCATTCACCTCGTCAACTACCTCGTGGAGGCGAGGCAGCAGGGGCCGGCTGATGGGGCGGCCATGCGGGCGATCAAGACCGGCTGGCTGCCCTGCACGCTCTCGGCGGGGACGACGGCGCTGGGCCTGATCTCGCTGGTGGTCAGCGAGCTCGAGCCGATCCGCGTGTTTGGATTTCATGCGGCCGTGGGCGTGATGGCGACGCTGGCCGTGCTGTTTCTCGTCGTTCCGGGGTTCTTTTCGCGGTGGCCGATCCGGCGGCGGCTCCTCCAGGAACCCGCCACCGACGGTCCCTCGGCGAGGTTCGCCACGTTCACGATCCGCCGCTGCCTGGCGATCGTCGGGGTGGCGACCGCGGCCATGGCGGTCGCGGCCGTCGGCCTGCCCGGCATCCGCACCTCGGTGTCGATCGACACGCTGTTCACGCCCGAGACCCGCGTGATCCGCGACTACCGCTGGCTGGAGAAGCACATCGGTCCGCTGGTGCCGGTGGAGGTGGTGCTGCGGTTTTCCGAGACGTCGGGCATTCGCCCGGCGGAGCGGCTCGACATGGTTCGCGAGGTGGGCGCGGCTCTCGGCGGCATGCCGGGTGTGACGGGGGTGGTGTCGGCGGCGCTGTTCATGCCGGA
>JBBAVQ010000224.1:0-5301 GCA_040397625.1 Pirellulales bacterium
TCACCATCTCAAAGTTCGAGACGACGAACACCCAGTTTGCCGAGTTCCTGAATAGGGTCGATGCGGCGGGCACGAATCCAAACGGCGTCTACACCTCGCTGATGGGCTCCGACACCATCGGCGGCATCACCTTCAATGCGGCTGCTGGGAGCGGCTCCAAGTATGCGGTGAAGGCCGGCGCCCCAGATGGATCGCCCGTGGGCACCTCGTACGCCACCATGCCCGTGGCCTTCGTCACCTGGTTCACAGCAGCCCGGTTCGCGAACTGGCTTCAGAACGGCCAGCAGGCGAATGCGGCATCGATGGAAGACGGCACCTACACGCTCGCCAACCAGACATCGGGCGAGATCCCCGCCAGGCAATCTGGAGCGGGATCCCGGGTCGCGTTGCCGAGCCGCGACGAATGGTACAAGGCGGCCTTCTATAACGGAGCCGGGTATCGCCTTTGGCCGTGCACCACGAACGACACGCCCACGAACACCGTCGTGGACCTGTTCCGGCCGTGTGCCGCAAACTTCGGTGGCGCCGCCACGCCGACCGTCGGCCCGATCAACGTGGGCAGCTACACGAACAGCGCGTCGTCCTACGGCCTGTACGACATGCTTGGCAACGTGACGGAATACACCGACACGGGCGGCACCTCGGCCGACGCGGGGAAAGCGCAGGTGTTCGGCGGGAGCTGGGCCACGCCACCCGAGGACTTGCACGTGTGGAACTCCGCCGCTCCGCCAGTCTTCCGCAGCTCCTCCGCAGCGACGAGCCAGATCGGGTTCCGCGTGGCCGTCGTCCAGGCGGTCCCGGAGCCATCGGCCGCTGCAGTCGTGGCCGCGGGAGTCGTTGGGCTGGCAGCCTGGCGCGCCCGCCGTCGCCGCGGCACGCCCCCATCGCTTACGCGATTGGGCTTCCTGGTTGCGGATCGAACGTCCGGAGAGAGTGGCTGGATCGCCCGAGCGGCGAAACCCTCGCGCAGGTTGAGAACCTGCACCTACGGCTGCCGGCAGCGGTGCAGCGTCATCAGGGCGTAGGCCGTCCCGTAAGGCTGGTGGTAGTCGTAGAGCGGATAGTCCCACCACGAGCCGTCGGCATCCTGCACGTCGAGGATGATCCGGGCGAGATTGCCGCGGTAGCCGTCGGCCGCCTCTGCCGGCAGCGCGTCGAGCACCCGCGCGGCGTAGTAGTGGCCGAAGAAGTAGAAATAGCCCGCGACCTGGAAGAACGACTCGTGCGGGATGGGCCGCTTCCGTCCGAGCTCCAGCCAGCCGTTGCGGACGACGAGCCGGTCGAGCCACTCTTCGAGCACGGCGTCGGTGACCCGGTCGTCGCCCCAGAGCCGCAGCGCCAGATTGCACGCCTGGCTGCGGCCGAGGCTGCCCCCCGGGCGATTGACGGCCCGCCGGGGCTGCCACCGCAGGTAGGAGCCGTAGAGGTAGCTGAAGTCGGGGAGCATCTGCTCCTCGGTGGCCCGAATCGCCCGCTGCGTCACGGCTTCAGGTGGTTCGACGCCGATCTGCTTCGCGTCGTGAAAGGCGATCAGCACCGCCGCATTCACGAAGCTCGTAGACGACGACGCGGGCCGCTGCGAGCCGACGGTGAAGTCGTAGTAACCCCAGCCCCCCTGGGCCGACTCATACTTCACGAGGCGGGCGAACTGGCCGTTGATCAGCTCCACAATCCGCTCGCGGCGGGCCGCGTCGTCAGGCCTGCGGCCGTGCATCGCCACGAGGGCCTGGATGCCGTAGGCGTGGGCCCAGACGTTGTAGATCATCGTCGGGTCGTCGCGGCGGACGTCCGGCAGCCTCTCGAAGAGCCATTGCTCGCCGCGGTCGATGGCGGCCGCGACGGCGGGCGTCCCATCGTCCTCCTCGATCAGGGCCTGCACCGCCAGGGCCGTCGTCGCGGCGCGGAAGCCGAGGTGGGAGCCCACCCCTGCCATGATGTTGAGGTCCTTCGTTCGCTCGGCCGAACCGAACGAGCCGTCGGTATTCTGCTTCGCCACCAGAAACCCGCGGCCGCGGGCGATCGCCGCGTCGAGTTCTTCTCCCGGCACATCCACCGGCCGCGACTTCCGCGGCACCGCCACGCCGGTCGCCGGCTCTGCTTCGGCCGTCGCTGGCGGCTGGCCACGTGCCATGAGACACGCGCACGTCATCGCGACGGCAAGAAGCGACCTGCGGTTCACGGCTTGCTCGTCCGTACGCGGTCGCCCGCGGCGAGTCCGTCGAGAATCTCGGTTCGGCCGCCCGACGAGAGGCCGGCCTTCACCGGCTTCTTCGCCGGCTTCCCGTCGCCGCCGAGGACGAACACATACCTGCTGCCGTCGTCATCTCGAAACACGCAGCCGCTCGGCACCGTCACCGCCTCGGGCCGCTTCGCCACCACGCAGCGGACGCTGCCGGTCATTCCGGGCAACAGCTTCGGCCCTCCCTCCCGGGCGGCCACGGCGAACACGCCCTCGAAACCGGCATCGCGGGGCACGGGCAGGAATGGGCCGAGCGTCACCGGCACGTCGGCGTCGGGATACCCGGTCGCCTCGACCCGGCCGGCCAGCCCGGTCGCGAGCAGATGCAAGTCCTTCTCCTCGAGCTTCGCGCGAAACTGGAGTCGCGATGGATCGAGCACCGTGAAGTCGAGCTCTCCCGGCGGCGTCAACTGACCGACGACCGCCTTCGCGGCCACGGCCGCCGTGCTCCAGGTCCCCTCGCGAAAGCGACCGTAGTACACCATGCCCGCCCGCGGCGACCGCAGGGTCGCAGCCGCTCGGTCGGCCTCCAACTCCGCGAGCCGCCGCAGCGACTCGGCCCGCTCGTGCTCCTGCTTGGCCAGGGCGAGCTTCTTCTGCCCGAGTTGCATCGGGAGCGTCGCCTTCGCCTTCTCGAGCGCGACCGCCGCCTTCTCTGCGGCTCGCCGCGCCTCGATCTCACGGCGAGGAATGCCCAGCAGCAGCGTCTCCTCGGAGTTCTCCATGATCCGCTTCAGCGACTGCTCCGCCTGGACGACGTCAAACCGCGTCCGCTGGAGGATCATCTCCTCGGTCTCCTCGGTGAGATCCTTGTCCTTGTACATCCGCTCGAGCTGCCCGAGCTCCTCGCGGGCATACTTCAGCCGCTCCTCGGCGGCCCGCACGGTGAATCGCGACTGCTCCTCCATCGCCGCCTTGTCCACGGCGAGAAACCGCGCCAGGTCCTCCGCGGCCACTCTCGCCTGCCGCTCGGCCTCGGCCATCTCCAGCGGGTGCAGCGCCTCCGCCGCCGGCAGCTCCTTGCGGGCGATCTCCAAGGCCTTCTCACCGAGGGCGAGTTCGACCTTCAGGTCCGCGATCGCGCGGTCGAGTTTTTCGGTGTCGAACTCCACCAGCGGATCGCCGGCGTTCACCAGCGCTCCATGCGGCACCACCCGACGGATCTCGAGCGGCTGAGCCCACGCGTCGGGGCGAAACTCGACCACCGCATATTCGACCGGCTCGAAAGCCCCCTTCGCCGTCACCGCCGACTCGAACGGCCCCCGCTCGACCGTCGCCGTGTCGGCAGCAGGCTTGTCCGCAGCAGGCTTGTCGGCGGGCGGCTTGTCCGCGGCCGCCTTCGGGGCGGGCTCGTCGGCGACCGCGACGAGCGCGACGGCCATCAGGGCCGCCGCGATCGTCGCCGGCATCGGCCACCTCCCCGCACCCCTCGTCCGGCCGACTCGACGCATCGCTCGCCCTCGCTCACCACAGGTTTCTGGGCCGCCGAGACGCCACACGACGCGTCTCTCCCGCACGCCTTCGCGGACTGTACCATAAAAGCCTTCGCCCCCGCCGCCGACCCGCCTTCACCATGCGCATCACCCGCTCGCCCACCGACGACCTTCGGATCCAGGAGATCAAGGAACTCTCGCCGCCGGCGCACCTGCTCCGCGAGTTCCCCTGCACGGAACCGGTCGGCCGCGTCATCTCCGCGGCCCGAGGCACGATGCATGCGATTCTCCAGGGCGACGACGACCGGCTCGTGGTCGTGATCGGTCCCTGCTCGATCCACGATCCCAACGCGGCTCTCGACTACGCGAAGCGGTTGCTCGGGGAACGCGAACGCTTCGCCGCTGACCTCGAGATCGTGATGCGGGTCTACTTCGAGAAGCCGCGGACCACCGTCGGCTGGAAGGGATTGATCAACGACCCCGATCTCGACGGCACCTTCCAGATCAACAAGGGGCTGCGGGTGGCCCGCGAACTGCTCGTCGAGATCAACGAGCTCGGCATGCCGGCGGGCTGCGAGTTCCTCGACATGATCACGCCACAGTACATCGCCGACCTAGTGAGCTGGGGGGCGATCGGCGCTCGCACCACCGAGAGCCAGGTGCACCGCGAGCTCGCGTCAGGGCTTTCCTGCCCGGTCGGCTTCAAGAACGGCACCGACGGCAACGTGCGGATCGCGGCCGAGGCGATCCTGGCCGCTCGTCGGCCGCACCACTTCCTGTCGGTGACGAAGGGAGGGCATACCGCCATCGTCTCCACGCGGGGCAACGACGACTGCCACATCATTCTCCGCGGTGGCAAGGCTCCAAATTACGACTCGGCCAGTGTGGCGGCGGCCTGCGACGAACTCGCCCGCCACGGACTCGACGGCCGGCTGATGATCGACGCCTCCCATGGCAACTCCTCGAAGCAGCACGAGCGTCAGTTCGACGTGGCCGATGCGGTCGCCACGCAGCTCGAGGCCGGGGAGCGGCGAATCGTGGGGGTGATGGTGGAGAGCAACCTCACCGGTGGCCGGCAGGATCTCCTGCCCGGCCGACCGCTCGCCCACGGCCAGTCGATCACCGACGCCTGCCTTGGCTGGGACGACAGCGTGCGGCTTCTCGAACGGCTCGCCGCGGGGGTCCGCGGCCGGCGGGCCCGTTGCGGCTCAGTCGATCCGCGGCATGCCCCGAGCCGCGTGTGAACCCTTCTCTCCGAGACGCCCATGACCGACCTGCCGCTCGAGATCTCCGTTGCCGACACCGCCGCAGCCCTGCAGGGGGCCGACCCCCGACCGCTGCTCCTCGACTGCCGCACGCCCGAGGAGCACGCCACCGCGCGGATCGCCGGTGCCGTGCTGATCCCGATGCAGGAACTTGCCGAGCGCGTGGGTGAACTCGCGGCCTACAAGACGACGCCGCTGATCGTCCACTGCCATCACGGCATGCGGAGCCTGCGGGTGGCGACATGGCTCCGCGACCAGGGATTCTCCCTCGCGCAGAGCATGCGAGGCGGCATCGACGCGTGGACCGACGCGGTCGATCCGTCGGTGCCGAAGTACTGACACGCGCTCCAACATGAATCTCGCG
>JBBAVQ010000225.1:0-5292 GCA_040397625.1 Pirellulales bacterium
ATGCCGATCTCCGCCTCGCGACGGCCCCCATCGCTTACGCGATTGGGCTCCCTGAACCCGCAGGAAGCGTAACGCCGTAAGGCGTACGGCCGCCCTCCGCACGAGCCTCATCGCCCTCCCAACCACGTGCGACGGGCGAGTTTGAGCAGGTCGCCGATGCTGCGGCGGGTTTCGGCGAAGTCGGCCTTGCTGGAGCCGAGGGTGCGATCGGTAAACGTGATCGGCACCTCGACGATTCGTGCGCCCGCCCGGTGCAATCGCCAAAGGAGATCTTCCTGGAAGGCATAGCCCTTCGATTCCGGTGGATCGATGCGGTCGAGCAGCGAGAGGCGGATCGCGCGAAAGCCTCCCGAGGCGTCGTGGACCGGCACCCAGAGCACCCACCGTGTGAACCAGCAGACCAGTCGGCTGGCGATCTCGCGGGAGAGCGGCCAGCCCACCGTGCGTCCCCCCGGCACGCGGCGCGAGCCGATGGCCAGGTCGGCCGGGATGCCACCGGGCGGGTCCATCGCCGCCAGCAGTCGCGGGATGTCGTCGGGATCGTGGCTCATGTCGGCGTCCATGTAGACGGCGATTTCGAAGCCGTGACTCCGGGCCACCCGGAGGCCCTCGAGGATCGCGCTGCCGAGGCCGCGTCGGCCGCGGCGAACAAGCACGTGCAGCCGCGGCTCGGCGGCAGCCCGGTCCAGGGCGATGGTACCGGTGCCGTCGGGCGAGTTGTCGTCCACGACGAGCATGTGAAGATCGCCGCGGGCCGCCAGCACGCGGTCGATCAGGGGGCCGATGTTTTCCCGCTCGTTGTAGGTGGAGGCGTTGACGATTACGCGGCCCGGAGCCCAGGGCTCGGGAGAGCGAAGATCATCGGCGGCGGTGGTGGCAGCGACGGAGGTCATGGCGTGAGCGGAGGTCAGGTCTCGACTGTCGGGGCTTGCTGTCGAGCCTCGATTGTGGCGTCGCCAGTCGCGGGAGTCACGCCGTGCCCGTGGCGCGGCCGCGGGGCGGATGGTCTCGCAGCAGGTTGCTGCGGGCTTCGATCTCGTCGATCGGCCGCAGGGAACGGTCGCCGCCGTGGGGCAGGATGCTGAAGTGGCGGGCGGCGGTCAGCGCGTCGACCACCGTGTGGCAGAAGCCGGGGTGCGTCACCCAGAGCCCCGGATCGACCCGTCGCAGGTCGAACGACGCGGAGTACGTCCGGAGCGTCTTCCGCCGCTTCTTCACGTACTGCGGAAAGAACGAGAGCGAGAGCTCCCGGAGCGAGCGATAGATCGGATCCCGGTAGCGGAGGAACGGGCTGTTGCTCTTGGAGATGGCGCCCCAGCAGCCGTGCCGGCGGAACAGGGCGACGACGTGATCCACGTCGCCCCGTGCCGCCCCCATGTCCATCAACAGGGGCGGCTCGCCCGCCAGCCACAGGCTGCAGGCGGCGATGAAGGCCGCCTCGACGCAGTGGGCCTCGCCGTGCCGCAACGCCGCGGCGACCGATCGCGCCGTTGGCCCTTCGCGCTCGAGGTTCCACCGCAGCGAGTTGACGAAGTCCTGGATCCGTTCCGCAGTCCGGAGGCCGGTGAGTCGCGTGGCGAGGCCGCGGGAAAGGCCCAGGCGGACGCCGAGGGCCACCCCTTCAGACGGGAATCGGTGCTGGCGGGATGGTGCTGTCACGGCCCGAGGCTACCACCGCGGCCGAAGCGCCGAAATCCGCCGCCGGAGGCTCGTCATTTCAGGACTCGACGCCGTAGAATGACGGGTACCACTGGAGGGTTTTCAACCATGCGTCGCGCTCGTTGGGCGGTCGCGGTTTTCGTCGCGGGCTTTCTTCTCTCGGCCGCAGGCCCGTCGCACGCGCAGGTGTGTCTGCCGACGTTCGGCTACGGCAACGTCGGCTACTCGGCTGGTTACAGCTTCAGCCAGGTCGGCTGGTGCGGCCCTCGGTTTGGAGGCTGGTGCCGTCCACGCTGGGGCGGATGGTGCGGGCCACAGTTGGGTTGGGGTGGCGGGTGGTGTGGACCGAGAGTTGGTTGGGGATGCCGTCCGTGGGGATGGCGGCAGTGGTGTGCCCCGCCGGTCTGTGGCTACGGTGGCTACGGCTGGCCGGCATATGGCTGGCCCGCATGGTATGGCACGACGTGGTTTCCATCATGCGACTCTGTGTGGATGGCCGCACCATTCGGTGGCACGATTTTTTCTGGAGCCGCCATTCCCTATCCAACGATCGGCTATCCGGTGATCGCTCCAGGATTCGTCTCATCGAACACGATGGCTCCCGCGGTGGCTTCCCTGGCGGCGGCCCGCCCGTCGCTGCCGCAGGCCCAGCAGCTGGCGGCGACGATCCGCGACTTGCGGGCCCGCCGCGATGCGGCGGTGGCCTCGTCCGCGACGCGAGGCAGCAATCCCGCGTCGCGGCTTCGAGCGGCCCGGCAGGTGGCGATCGGTGACCGCCATCTTCGCACCGCGAATGGCGATCCCGCGGAACTTCGTCGTGCCGTCGATGCCTACCGCCGCGCGGCCGCGATTGCCGCCGATCAGCCCGACACGTTCGTTCGCCAGGCGATCGCACTGGTTGCCCTCGGTGACCGAGGGCAGGCCGACGCCGCCATGGCGCGGGCAGCGGCGATCGACGGCCGGCTTGCCGCAGTCGCCCCGAGTGGCGGCGAACGCTCCCCCGATCCAGTGTTTGGCGACCGGCCGGTCGGCAGACCCTCGCCTCTTGCCGCCCGCGGCCAGGCCATCCTTCGGCAGATCGCCGAGCAAGGTGAGGTCGCTCGGGGGCAGGCCGATGCGATCGAGAATGAGCCGCTGCTGGCCGGAGTGGCCGCCCGCTGGATGGAGCGGTTCGGCGGGGTGCCCGCAACCGTCGCCCGTCGGTAAAGGCGGGAAGCCCGTGTTCCCGCAGGTTGCCAGCCTGCGGCTACGACGCGGGCCTCTGCTGGCTATCCTGTTGGGTGCCATGACTTCTGCCGCTCCGCTCTGCGCACGCATCGATCTCGCCGCCAGTGACGGCCGCACGCGGCTCGACGCCCTGCGGGGAACGCTCGGATCGCAGGGCGACGTGATCAGTCCGGCCGGCCGTCAGAAGACGATCGACGTCTTCGGAACGCCGCTCTCTCCCCGCCAGGTCGTGGAACGGATCTGCGAAGACGTTCGTCGCGACGGCCTGCAGGCCCTGCTCGACTACTCGCGACGGATCGATGGTGCTTCGGTGACGGCCGAGTCGCTCTTCGTGTCGCCCGACGCGCTTGCGGCCGCTCACCGGGCAGCGGATCCGGCTTTTCTGGCGGCGGTCCGCAGGATTCGTGACCGCGTCGAACGGTTTCAGCGGGCCGTGCTCTCGCGCGATATCGAAGTGAAACTGGCCGGCGGCGGCAGCCTGCGACAGCGGTATGTGCCGCTCGACCGCGTGGGCGTGTGCGTGCCCGGCGGCGCGGCGGCGTATCCATCCACGCTGCTCATGACCGTCGTTCCGGCCCGGGTGGCGGGCGTGAGGGAGATCGTCGTCGTCGCCCCGCCCACGAGGTTCGGCGCCGAGAACCCCCACGTGCTTGCCACCTGCCATGAGCTCGGCGTGACCACGGTGGTGCGGGCCGGCGGCGCCCAGGCGGTCGCGGCCTTGGCCTACGGCGTCGCGGGGCTCTCCCGCGTTGACAAGATCGTGGGCCCCGGCAACCTCTTCGTGGCGCTGGCGAAGGAATATGTCTTCGGCGACGTCTCGATCGACTCGATCGCCGGGCCGAGCGAGATCGTGATCGTCGCCGACGACGGTGGCCGGCCCGAGTGCATCGCGGCTGACATGCTCGCGCAGGCGGAGCACTCGCCAGGTTCGGCGATTCTGCTCACCGCCAGCCGCGGCTTGGCCGATGCGGTGGCCGAGGCGCTCGAGCGGCGGGTGGCCGTGCTCGAGCGGAGCGACCTGACGCTGGACAGCCTGCGGCGGTTCTCCGGCATCGTGGTGACGCGGAGCGACGAGGAGTCGGCCGACCTCGCGCACGACCTCGCCCCCGAGCACCTCTCGATCGACACCCGCGACCCCGAGGCCACGCTCGCCCGGATTCGGCACGTCGGCGCGGCATTCCTCGGCCCCTACAGCCCCGTCGCCGCCGGCGACTATGCGGCCGGTCCATCGCACGTCCTGCCGACAGGGGGTACCGCCCGGTTCGCGGCCGGGCTCTCCGCCAACGAGTTCATCCGCGGCGGGAGCGTGATCGCGCTGGCCAAGGACGACCTCGCCGAGATGGCCGACGACATCCGCCTGCTGGCCGACACGGAAGGACTCACCGCCCACCGCCGCAGCGTCGAAGCGCGGTTTGAATGACGGCATGCAGAGGTCTTCTAACGGCCCCTGCCGTGCACGCGGTGAAGAAGGTGCTGCCGGCGCGGTTGCCGAAGCGGGTGGCTGGCGGGGTCAGATTCATCGAGAGTGGCGTGCGGGTCGGCGATCTTCCGCTTTCCGCCGGTGAATGGGCGGTGCCCCAGCCACGGGCCGACTGACACCACCGGCTCGCCGAGTTTGACCGGCCCCGTGGAGTGCCTAGACTGCCGCGATGTGTCGTGGGTGAGTATTCAGTCCTGCATGGGAGCAGCTTTTATGTCGCGGATCGGCCGTTTGGGTGCGGTGGCGATGACCATGGTGGCTCTCTCGCCGGCGGCCTTCGCCATCACGGTCGGTACCACCGACACCTTCACGGGCTCGCTCGACAACTGGCAGAAGGGGATCTCGAATCCGACCTACCTCTCGGTCGTCGCCGGCGGCGGCCCGGCAGGAGTGGGTGATTCGTACATGCAGTCGGTCGCCGACGGCGGCGGAAGTTTTGGTCGGCTGACCGTTTTCAATCAAAGCCAGTGGGACTCCGACTACGTCACGGACGGCGTCACGTCGATCCGCATGAATCTGCTCAACTCCGGAACGGGGCCGCTGCAGATCCGCCTCGGCCTCCGCAACAGCGGAGGAGCCGGCTACATCTCGACCACCCCCTTCGCGCTCGGCACGGGCAGCGGTTGGCAGACGGCGGATTTTCCGGTGACGGAAGCGGCGCTCACGACGGTCGGCTCGCCCGGCGGTTTTTCGTCGTTTTTGTCCAGTGGCTTCGCGCTGCGGATCCTGCATGCGACGAGCACCGCGAATCTCAACGGCTCCACGGTGGTAGGCACGCTCGGAGTGGATAACGTGACCGCCGTTCCGGAGCCGGCCGCGGTCGTCCTCGCCGGCCTGATCGGCGTTGGCTTGGTCGCCGGCGTGAGACGGCTGGGCCGGTCGCGCCGGTCGTGACGGCTGGAGGGGCCGGTCGCAGAGTGTGATGT
>JBBAVQ010000226.1:0-2775 GCA_040397625.1 Pirellulales bacterium
GTTCGAAAATCTTCGGCATCATTCAAGTGTACCTGAGCGCGGTCTCGGAGCCCCTATCCGCCGTGGCCTGATTGCTCAGCGGGAGCCGGGGAGGGGGTTCACCTGCCGCAGCCATCCGCCGAACGCCGCTCGCGAGCCCGTGCGACCTCCTGCGACCTCCTGCGACCTCATGCGGATTGGAAAGTGAGTCGTTTTTTGAGTCGCTTTCTTGCCGACACCCGCGTTTTCCCGAAGAATACGGCAGTTGTTCTCAATCCTACTCGGGGAGCTGTGCCGTCTCGGCGCGCCTGAAAACCGAGCGCCGCCTCAATCTTCACTCACGGGTTCCGCCGTGCGACCACTGGAAATGCAGCGGGGCCTCAAATCGATTGGATCGACAGGTCGATGCCGAGGAGCGGCCAGCACAAATGGTCGGCGGTCGGCCGCTCTACCCCGATGAACTTTTCGATCGTGGCACTCCGGAACCACGGAAAGTGCTCGAACGGCAAAAACAACTCTTCTTTGTCTAGCAGCACCCAGAAACCGTACTGCGAGATAGTGGTGATCTCAACCGGAACAGTGCTCATTCTTGGCATCGATAATCTCCTACAGATGGTCTTTGACCAGGTGCTGATGGCCTGATGCGCACCTTTTGCACCACCAGCACATCGATGTCACTGTCCGGCCCAGCCTCGCCCCGGGCCTCGGATCCGAACAGCACCCCGGGCGTGTAGCCGATGGCCATAGGCTGCTGTCAGTCGTTCCTTGAGCTCGCCGGGTGCCGGTGATCGATCAGTCATCCAGCGTGACCCCAATCTTCACGCGCACCTGCCAGTGAGCGATCTTGCCATTTTCGATGTGGCCTCGGGTTTCAATCACCTCGAACCACCGCATCTTGCTCTCGTTGATCTCGGCCCTGGCGATGGCGTTCTGGACCGCCGCCTCGATGCTCGTATGGGAGGAGCCGACAAACTCGATCATCTTGTAGGTGTGTTCGCTCATGGGAGAAGCTCCGGTTTGAGGGTGGTCAACGAAATGCTCTACATGGAACAATGGACCAAGGCCTGACGACCAGTATGCGCAGCCCCACCCCACACACCCAAGGATTGAATCCGTGGCTTTTTACGTCGGTGACGAACACGTCTTGCGAGTCCCGATGGATACCAAGCCCGAGCGATCAGCCAGCGGCAAGACGCTGGTGGTCGCCACAACCCACGGGAACAAGGAAACCGACTGCGTGGTGAATGGCAAAAAGGTGGATGCTGGATGGCCGGAGCACGAATGGCATCACGTGGCTTCCTCGACCGGCTATTCACCCTGCGCCTCCCGCAGCTACCGCCCATCCGCCAGCTGAGTTTGCCTTGAAAAACGATGTGCCCTCGCCGACCGAAACCCTCACGCACGTGCCGCTGGTCGGTGTGGCGGTCAACGCGGCCCTGGCCACGATCAAGATCCTCGCGGGCTTCTTCGGCAACTCCTACGCCCTGATCGCCGACGGCATCGAATCGACGTCCGACATCGTAACCTCGCTGGTCGTGTGGGGCGGCCTGCGGGTCTCCGGCGCACCGGCCGACGAGAAGCATCCCTACGGCTACGGCAAGGCCGAGGCGCTGTCGGGGATCGTCGCCTCGCTCGCCCTGCTCGGGGCGGCGGCGATGATCGCCGTGCAGAGCATTCGCGAAATTCTCACCCCCCACCATCTGCCCCACTGGTCAACGCTCGTCGTGCTCGTCGTCGTGGTCGCCACGAAGACCATGCTCGCCCGCTGGATGGCCGGCATCGGCGCCGATGCGGACAGCACGTCGCTCCAAGCCGACGCCTGGCACCACTGGGCCGACGCCCTCACCTCGATCGCGGCGTTCGTCGGTATCACCATCGGCCTCATCGGGGGCCCAGGCTACGAGCCGGCCGACGACTGGGCGGCGCTCCTGGCCTGCACGGTGATCGTGGTCAGCGGCCTGAGCCTGCTCCGCATGGCGGTCCGCGAACTGCTCGACGCGGCCCCGGCCAAGGAGTTTGAGCAACTGGTTCGAGATCTTGCCCAAGGCGTGGCGGGCGTGCGGGCGCTCGATAAGTGCCGCATTCGTAAGAGCGGAACGTCGTACTTCGTCGAACTCCACGTCGAGGTGGATGGACAGGCGACGGTGCAGGAAGGCCACGACATCGGGGGCAGGGTTCGCAGCGTGTTGCGAAACTCCCCCCTGCGGATTGCAGACGCCTTCATCCACATCGAGCCGGCGCGGTCGTAGCACCGGACGAACGCCCACAAAACGAATCTCGCGCCGGCGATGCTCCGAGCGACTCCGGCCGTCAGATCGACGAGGCGATCGTCGCGGCCGGGGCGACCGGCTCGGCAGCGACCGCGGGCGTCGTGACGTCGTCGTGAAACTCGGTCGGATGATCCTCGGCCGCATGGCCGTAGAGATCCTGCATACCGGCAACCGCCGCCAGATACTCGTTGAAATGCGCGTCCATGATGAAACCCTCCGTGGTTGAACATCCGTGACTGAGAACCGTGACTGAGGAATAGTACGCACACCAATCCTGTCGGTTCGGCCCATCGCAGCCAGCCGATCCTGCCTAAATACCCACGCCTTCCCCAGCGACCGCGATCTCCCCGCGAGGCGACGCAATCCCGGCCCGCCCTTCGGCCGATGACATCGCCGTCATCTCAGGTGATCGCAGTATGAATCACTTCATGCACTTCATCGCCCTGGCCGCCGCCGGCGCGGTCGGCACCCTGCTTCGCGCCGGCTGCACGACGGTGGCTGCCAAAATCCTCGGGCCGGCGTTTCC
>JBBAVQ010000226.1:2875-5230 GCA_040397625.1 Pirellulales bacterium
GGCCGCTGACTCGCCCGCTGGATCAGTCGCCCGTCCAGCGGCACTCGTACACACTCCCCTGCCTGGGCATGATCACCGACCAGCCGATCAGCCGGCCGTAGGGATGATCGATCGTGTAGCGCGAGGTGAGCGGCTCGGCCGCCGCGTCCTGCCCGCGGGGATAGGTGACGAGCTGGTAGCGGTGATATGGATGGTCGTCCGGAAACAGGATCCAGACGGTGAGCAGATCGGCACTGAACAGCATCACCAACGGCAGCCGGCCCACTGGAAGCGACTTGTAGCGAACCACCGCCGCGAGTTCGAGTGACAGCGGCTCACCGACCGGGGCGTCTGACAGGTCGACGTGATACTCGTAATGAATCTCCTCTGAACCGTCGGCGGCACGCTCCTTCACGTGGCGCACCTGACCCGGAATCGAACCATTTGGCTGGCGGTATTCGACGCCCTCCACCGGGAGCGCCGTCCGAAACACGATCCCCCGCTGGCGTCGCGCCTCGTCGGTGAGGCGGATCACCACGCGGTCACGGAAGCGAACCTGCCCGCCACGATCGGGCCGCAGGCCCCCGCTCCAGGCCGTCCGCAGGTCGTTGATCCGGCTGTACGAGAGAATCTCGACCCCGGCGTAGTCGTCGACCGTCCCCTCGGTGGCGTCGATGACGTCGAGTTTTCGCCACCCGGTGACCGGATCGCTCTCCACCAGATCGAGCACGAGGCGAATGTCGGGGTCGCCTTTGGCGATGGAGTCGATCACGCTCGTAAGCATCTCCGCGCGACGGTGCACCGCGTAGAACCGCATCGGCAGGTAGATGAACAGCAGCAGGCCAAGCGCCAGATAGAGGTAGCTCGGCCAGTCCTTCCAGTCGAGCAGGGTCGCCCAAACCTTACGGTGGCTGGAGTGGCGGAGCAGCTCCGCCAGCCGGGCCGGCGAGCTCGTGCCCGTCGTCCGAGCGGTGCCGTGGCTGGCTTCCGACGGCGGAGTGACCACCACCGAATGCCGTCCAGGAAAAGGCTCCCAGGGAGGCCCGTCGTGGACCGGCCGCAGCGCCTTCGCGCTGATCCGTCGATGGAAGCTGCGGGCCACCTCGTAGCCGTGCGCGACGAGGGCGTTGACCTCCAGGTCACTGAACCGGTCAAGATCGGTGCGGATACCCGACACCTCTGCCTGCACCACCGGATGCACGCCATGCGGATCCTCGTGGGCGTCAACGACGTGCGTCACAGGGAGGAAGTGAAAGCCGTTCTGGTCGCCGAAGTTTTCCCGCTCCAACTGCCAGACGCGGTCCCAGAGGATGTCGGTGGCACGGATCGACTGGGCGATGAAGCCAAGCGGGGCATTGCCGAGGATCTGAAACGGCTTGCCGGCATCGCTGACAATCACCCGGTGATACGACCGGCCACGGTGGTCGGTGAGCCAGGCGAAGGCCCGGATGCCGAGGTTGTCGTAGACGCCGCCGTCGGTGAACGATTCCGTCGGAAACTGCCCCTCGTGCACGCCGAGATCGGCCGCCGTGATCTCCACCGGCGGAAAAAAACCGGGGAACGCCGACGACGCGCTGACCACCTTGGCGATCGTCGCCGTCTGCCCGGCGACGTGCCGGAAAGGATCGGTGTCTCCCCGCTCCCGCTTCTGGATGTGCAGGCCTTCGCGGTTGAACACCGCCATCACGCCGTCACTCACGTTCGTGGACAGCATGTGGAGCGCCGGCTGCTCCGGGAGTTCGAAGAGCCGCCTGTCGCCGTAGAGGAACGTGCGGTAGTAGCCCTCGAGGAACGCATTGGGCGTGAAGTTCGCGGCCGACCAGCCGGTGAGCTTCCCCGCGAGCCGGATCGGGAACAAGAGCGGCAGGCGGCGGACGATCCGGTTGCGGACATCGTGCTGCACGAAGCGGACGACCTCCCCGGCCGCCTCCGCGAACTCGGCGTCGGTGCCGGTGTAGCGATCCCAGTTGAGGACCAGGTGGGCGGCCAGGATGCTGCCCCCGGACACGGCCGCGATGTCGCCCACCAGGGGCAGCGACCCGCTGTCCCTGAGATAGCGGATCACGCCGAGGTGGTAGAGCGTGGCGCGGAATCCGCCGCCGGAGAGGGCGAGGCCAATGGTGGACATGCGAAACGGCACCGAGCGTGTCGAGGACGGTGGGTCAATTTACCCGCCACCACCCCGAGACGGCGACTGTTGAAGGAGCCGGCAGCGCCGCGGCATACTGTCGCCCTTCGACCAGACACCCCGGAGCATGAACACAATGAGCATTCTGAAGGAGTTTCGCGAGTTCGCGATGCGCGGCAACGTGATCGACCTCGCCGTCGGCGTGGTGATCGGCAGCGCGTTCGGCAAGATCATCAGTTCGCTCGTCG
>JBBAVQ010000227.1:0-5206 GCA_040397625.1 Pirellulales bacterium
AACTCGGCACGGTCACGGGCCTGCCGGCAGGCTTCACCGACTTCACCGGTGCGGCCTCGCCATTCGTCGCCGTCCCCGAGCCTGCCCACCTGACGCTGCTCGCCGGCGGTGTGCTCGCAGGCTCGGTTTATCTCTCGCGACGCCGCCGGGCAGGGCAGGGGCGTTCCCGAGTGGCGCGATAGCACCGGCGTGCCCCCATCGCTGACGCGATTGGGCTTCCTGACGTCGAGAACCAGCACGTCTCCTGGCGGGGCCGGGATGACACCCCATCGACCGGCCATCACCAGCAACGCGCTTGTGGAAGCGCCGTTGACCGTCTTACTCCTCGACTGGCGTTTCTTCGAGGCTCGCCTTGTAGTGCACGCTCGACTGCGGGCCGCCAAAGCCGACCACACGGCGGTCGATGGAGGTCTGGCGGCCGACCACACGGCCACGGTCGATGTCGAAGCGGATCGTGCCGTCCCAGATTCGCTCCAGCAGCCGCGCCTCGAGCCGCGGATCATCCACCGGCGTGAGAACCGTCGTGTCGACCTCGATCGTGGCCACGCCGTCCTTGATCGAATCGAGGCGGTAGCGGAGCCGGGTGCGGACGGCTTTCCGCGGACCGTTCGGCACCTCGACGACCACCTCCTGCGGGATCGTCCATTCAAAGCCGGCCTCGACCGGCTCGTCGGGAAGCGGCACCACGACGAGGTCGCCGGTCGCCGCCGGCGGGCAGGGGCGGAGTTCGCGGCGGTCGAGCACGCGGCCATCCGCAGCGACCGTCATCCGCACCAGAGGCACGCCGAGGCTGTACGGTACGAGTTCGTAGCCGGGCGGCGGCTCGGCGCCGCTGCCACTCGACCAGCGGACCTCGCCGCGGTCACTCGTTCGCGAGGTCATCGTCACGTCGTCCACCGACTGCTCGAGCGTCGCGGTGCCGGCGGCGTCGACGCCGACGACCGTCCAGGTCTTCGTCGAGTCGGTCATCGTCTCGACCGACTGCGTCGTCTCGCTCATCGTCGTTTCGGTGAGGGCCCGATGCTCGACCCGCATCGACATCCGGTCGTCGGGACGAAACTGGTAGCGGAGGCTGACAGGCTCGGCCACCGCCACGGTGGCGGCCACCGCCGCGAGCAGGCCGAGGCACGCACGCGCAAGCCGGCGGGGGCGCGAGGCCGTCATGCGCCGCCCCGCGTCGAGGGCCGCCCGGCGGTCCGCAGGCCGCCCCCCCAGCCAAGCTTCTCGCGGAGCGTGCCGTAGTAGCCGTGCCGCCCGGTTTCGACGAGCGTGAATCGAGGTTCGGCGCGGCGGACACGGATCCGGTCGCCGGGCTCGAGGCCCGTCACCACCCGGCCGTCCACCACGCAGGCAGAGCCCGCATTCGGTTCGGGCACGACGATCTCGTAGGTGCGGGCGGCAGAGTCCACGACGGTGCGGTTGGTGAGGGTGTGCGGATTGAGCGGCGTGAACACGAATGCGTCGAGGTCCTTGCGAACGATCGGGCCGCCGGCCGAGAGGTTGTAGGCGGTGGAGCCCACCGGCGTCGAGACGATCAGCCCGTCGGCGCGGTACGTGGTGGCGGGTTCGCCGTCCACCACGAGGCCGATCTCGATCATCGAAAACGGCGGGCCGGCGAGGATCGACGTCTCGTTGAGGCCGAGTTCGCGGGGTACGACGGTGACGTTTCCGCGGACGACGTCGGTTTCGAACATCAGGTGATCGACGAGCCGGAAGCCGCCGGCGACGATCCTGCGGAACGCCTCGGCGGCCGCGGAGCGGGGCACGTCGGCGAGAAAGCCGAGCCTTCCGAGGTTCACGCCGAGCACCGGGATCTGGTCGTAGCCCATCCAGCGGGCGACGCGGAGGATCGAGCCGTCACCCCCGAGCACCACGACCAGGTCGGTGGCCGACGGGCAAGGGGGCTTCTCGGCGGCCACCGGGGCCACGAGGGAGATCGCCTCGTGGCCGGCGTCACGGATCACCGCTGCGATCATCTCGGCTTCCGCCTCGACGTCGGGCTTGTCGGCGGGGCCGACGATGGCGCATCGCAGCGGCGCAGCCGCAGCGTGACCGGGTCGCAGTCGAGAACTGCTGGGCATACCGCAACACGCCTCCGGCGTCGATCAACGGTTGATGGCGGCGTGCGCGGCGACGCGACCGGCGAGCCGCCGGCACGTGGCGGCGATGCCCGCCGCATCGAGCCCAAGGTCGGCGAGCAGTTCCGCCCGTTCGCCATGTTCCACGAAACGGTCGGGCAGGCCGAGCCGCACGATCGGGCCGGCGTGGATGCCGGCGTCGTTGACCGCCTCGAGGACGGCACTGCCGAAGCCGGTCTGCAGGGCGTTTTCCTCCAGCGTCACCGTCCACGGAGCCGCCTCGATCCGGTCCACGAGGGTGGCGTCGAGCGGCTTCACGAATCGGGCGTTGACGACCGCGATCTCGACGCCCTCGGCACGGAGGATCGACGCCGCCTTGAGAGCCTCCCCGAGAAGCGAGCCGCAGGCGATCACGAGCCCCTCGCTTCCCTCGACGAGCGTCTCGGCACGGCCAAGCTCGATCGGCTGCCGCGGCCCGTCGTGACGCTCCACGACCGCCTTCGGGTAGCGGATCGCCACCGGGCCGTCGTGGGCGAGCGCCCAATCCAGCATCGCCACGAGGTCGTGCTCGTCGCCGGGAGCGAGAACCGTCATGTGGGGAAACAGCCGCATGTAGCCGAGGTCGTAGGAGCCGTGGTGCGTGGGGCCGTCGGGGCCCGTCAGGCCGGCGCGGTCCATCATGAACACGACCGGCAGATTCTGGAGGCAGACCTCCTGAAAGACCTGGTCGAACGACCGCTGCAGAAACGTGCTGTAGATGTCGACGATCGGCCGGCAGCCCGCCTTGGCCTGGCCTGCCGCGAAGGCGACGGCGTGCGACTCGCAGATGCCGACGTCGAAGAATCGCTCGGGAAACTCCTCCCGTACCGGCTCGAGCTTGTTGCCCTGGCACATGGCCGCGGTCATCACCGTGACCCGCCCGTCGCGGCGAAGCGCGGCACCGATGGCCGTGGCGGCGACGTCGGTGTAGGCCCGTGACGTCGACTTTTTGATCGACACGATGCAGTCGTCGTCGTCGCACTCGAACGGCGCGGGAGTGTGGAAGAAGACCGGGTCGGCCTCCGCGGGCTTGAATCCGTGACCCTTTTCGGTGAGCACGTGAAGGAGGATCGGCCCGTCCTCCTCCTTGACGAGTTCGAGGTAGCGGATCAGGTTGGGCAGCGAATGCCCCTCGACCGGCCCGAAGTAGCGGACGCCGAGGGCCTCGAAGAGCGCGCCGCCGTGCAGCGAGGTCTTGAGCGACTCCTTGACGTTGGAGAGCATCCGCTCCACCGACTCGCCGACCATCGGCATGCCCTTGATGAACTCCCCGGCCTGGTGCTTGAAGCCGCGGTACCAGGAGTTGGTGCGGACCGTGTCGAGATACTCCGCCAGCCCGCCCACCCGCGGGCAGATCGACATCTTGTTGTCGTTGAGGATCACCAGCATCCGCTTCTTGAGGAAGCCCGCGTTGTTGAGCGCCTCGAAGACGATGCCCGAGGGGAGGGCGCCGTCGCCGATCACCGCCACCGAATGACGGTCGGCTTCGCCGCGGAGGTCGTCGCCGCTGGCGAGGCCGAGCGCCGTGGACACGCTGCAGCCGGCATGGCCGGTCATGAACAGGTCGTACGGGCTCTCGTCGGGATTGGGGTAGCCCATCAGGCCCCCCTTCGTGCGAATCGTGCCAAACGTGGCGAAGCGGCCCGTGATCAGCTTGTGGGGATAGATCTGGTGGCCCGTGTCCCAGATCAGGCGGTCGCGGCTGAAGTCGAAGACGCGGTGCAGGGCGAGGCAGAGCTCCACCACGCCGAGGTTCGAGGCGAAGTGCGCGGTTCGGGACGTGGCGACCTCGCAGAGCGCCCGCCGCATCTCCGCGGCGAGCTGTTCGAGCTCGTCCATCGAGAGCCGCTGGAGGTCGCGCGGGGAGAGGATGCTCGGCAGGATGTCGGCCATGATGGGGAGTGCTCCGTGCGTGCCAGCTGGTGGCGGAAGGTCAATGATCGCGGGCGACGATCCAGTGGGCGAGGGCCGCGAGTCTCGCGGCCGGTTCACCGAGAGGCGCCACCGCGGCGGCTGCTTCGGCAGCGAGGTTTTGGGCCCGGTCGCGGGCGGCCCCCATCCCGGCGACGGTCGGGTAGGTCAGCTTCCCGCGCTGCGCATCCTTGCCCACCCGCTTGCCCATCGCGGCCTCGGTGCCTGCGGCGTCGAGGAGGTCGTCGGCGATCTGGAAGGCCATCCCGAATGCCCGGCCAAACCGGGTGAGCGCCTCGAGCTGTGCCGCGTCGGCTTCCACGGCGAGGCCGCCGAGCTGGAGGGACGCCAGGAAGAGCGCGCCGGTCTTCCGCCGGTTGATCCTGTCCATCCAGGCAACCTGCTCAGCGGCGGTTGCCGGAGGCCCCGCGATCCACCCGCGTTCTGCGGCCAGGTCATCGACCTGGCCGCCCACGAGTGCCGCCGCCCCGGCTGCCCGGGCGAGGGTCAAGCAGGCCCGAGCGGCGACGGCCGTGGGCATGCCCGAGGAGAGGATCTCAAAGGCCAGCGGCTGCAACGCGTCGCCGCAGAGAATCGCGGTGGCTTCGTCGAAGGCACGATGGCAGGTGGGGCGGCCCCGACGGAGATCATCGTCGTCCATCGCCGGGAGATCATCGTGAACGAGCGAGTAGGCGTGGATGCACTCGACGGCGATGGCGGCCGGAGTTGCCGCCTCCCAGTGGTCGGCCGGATCGCGGTGCGGATCGCCGCAGGCCTGGGCTGCCCAGAGGGCGAGCGCCGGGCGAAGCCGCTTGCCGGGCGCGAGCACGGCATAGCGGATCGCCTCCGCGAGCCGCGGCGGCGTGTTGTCGTCGAACGCCAACGACGCGGCGAGACGAGGCTCGATGAAGTCGCGGACCGACTCCAGGGCAGCCGCGATCGATCCGCCCTGGTCGGCCGGCAGGCATGTGGCGGAGGCTTGTTCGCTGCTGGTCACCGGGCAGTTCGCCATGCGTGGCCTGCAGGGAAGTGCAAGGCTCGGAGAGGACGATGGGAGCCCTCCCAGGACGCCTCTTTCGCCCGGAGAAAGTCTATCCTTCGCCCCCGGCATCGTCCATTCCGGGGAGCGTGCGCGACCGCGGCTTGCGGCCGGCGGCTCGCGGAGCCTTGCCGGCCTC
>JBBAVQ010000228.1:0-5150 GCA_040397625.1 Pirellulales bacterium
GGCCCAAGGCGATGTCGCAGGCGAAGGAGTCGCTGCAGCAGCTCGGCCCCCGACGGGCCCGGCGGCTGCCGGTCTGGCTCCTTGACCTCGATCTCGCGCTCAAGGGGGAGGCTTCCCGGGGCCTGCGCGCAAGGCTGGCACTCGAACGGCTGTTCTGCAAGATGGCACGCGGCGGCGAGTCCGCCGGCCGCGGCTCGCCCCCGGCCTCGCGTCCGACCGGAGCCCGCGCGTGAACACCGACCAGCATCCCGATCCCCGCGACCTCTGGGACAACCCGCTCGCCTCGCGGTATGCGTCGGCCGAGATGACCAGGCTCTGGAGCGACAACCACCGCTACATGCTCTGGCGGAAGACCTGGCTGGCGCTCGCCGAGGCCGAGGCCGAACTCGGCCTGCCGATCTCGCAGGGCCAGCTCGCGGAGATGCGGGCCCACCTCGCGCCGATCGACTTCGCCAAGGCGGCCGAGTACGAGCGGAAGATGCGGCACGACGTGTTTGCGCACCTTCACGCCTTCGCCGACGACTGCCCGTCGGCCCGGCCGATCATCCATCTGGGCGCCACCAGCGCCTACGTCACCGACAACGTTGATCTGATCCTGATGCGGGAGTCGCTCGACCTCGTTGCGGCCCGGCTCGCGACCGTCATCGAGCGGCTCTCGGCCAAGGCGCTCGAGACGAAAAACATCGTCTGCCTCGGCCGCACGCACCTCCAGCCGGCGCAGCCCACCACGATCGGCAAGCGGATCTGCCTCTGGATCCACGACCTGATCCTGGACCTCGAGGAGGTCACGCACCGCCGCAAGCTCCTGCGGGCCCGCGGCGTCAAGGGAACGACCGGCACGCAGGCGAGCTTTTTGGAACTCTTCGCCGGCGACCACGCCAAGGTCCGCCGGCTCGACGAGCTCGTGGCCCAGAAGCTCGGCTTCCACTCGTCGTACGAGGTGACCGGCCAGACCTACACGCGGAAGGTCGATTCGCAGGTCTGTGCGGCGCTCGCGGGCGTGTCGGAATCGACCCACAAGACGGGCAACGACCTGCGGCTCGCCGCGGCCTGGGGCGAACTCGAGGAGCCCTTCGAAAAGGATCAAGTGGGCTCGTCGGCGATGCCCTACAAGCGAAACCCGATGCGGGCCGAGCGGATGTGCGGCCTGGCGCGGTTCGTGATGGGACTGGCGGCGACGGCGGGGCAGACGGCGGCGACGCAATGGCTGGAGCGAACGCTCGACGACTCGGCACCGCGGCGGCTCGTGCTGCCGCAGGCGTTTCTGGCCACCGACGCGCAGCTCGTGATCTATGCCAACATCGCCGGCGGGCTGGTGGTGCTGCCGGGCGGCATCCGCCGCAACCTGGAGGCCCACCTTCCCTTCCTCGCGAGCGAAAAGATCCTGATGGCGGCGACGACGGCCGGCGGCGACCGGCAGACGCTCCACGAGGCGCTCCGCACCCACAGCCACGCCGCCACCGCGCGAATCCGCGACGGCCACCCCAACGACCTGCCGCAGCGGCTCGCGGCCGACCCGCTCTTCCAGGGCGTGGACATCGCGGCCGCGATGCGGGCCGACGACCTCGCCGGCCGCGCGGCGGAGCAGGTGGAAGACTTCGTCGCGGAGGCGGTGGAAGTGGCGCTGGCGACCTGCCCCGCCCGCGGCCCCGAGTCGGCGCTCAAGGTCTGACGGACGGGCCGGCACCGGACGATCCAGGGATGGCAGCCCCTCAACCGACACTGCCGTGACGACTTCAGACCACGACCAACCGCAGCCACCGGACAGCGGCACCGAAGCCGAGCTGACCGGCCGTTCCTCCAGCTTCGGCTTCGGTGGCGGCGTCCCCTCGCCGCCACCGCAGCCGGAGTTGCCCCCCGGCACGGTCATCGGCGACTGTCGCATCGAACGGCTGATCGGTCGCGGCGGCATGGGCCGGATCTACGAGGCGCGACAGGGAAGTCCGCAGCGACTGGTGGCCATCAAGGTGCTCCTCGAAGCGGGCGTGTCACCCGAGGCCACGCTGCGGTTCGAGCACGAGGCCGCGGCACTCGCGCGGCTGCGGCATCCAGGCATCGCGCACGTCTACACCGCCGGCGTCGCCGATGGCCCCGGTGGGGCGCTGCCGTATCTCGTGATGGAGTTGATTCCCCACGCCCGATCGATCACGGCACATGCCGACGCCGAGAACCTGCCGGTGCGGCAGCGGGTGGAGCTCTTCGTGGGCGTCTGCGAGGCGGCCGCGCATGCGCATCGGCAGGGCCTCGTCCACCGAGACATCAAGCCGGGCAACATCCTCGTCGAGCAGGGCGGGGCCGTGAAGCTGATCGACTTTGGGATCGCCCACGCGATGCGGCGCGACGACGATCCGCAGGCGACGCGCGACGCGGCCGGCGCACGTCGCAGTATGGGCACGCCGCAGTACATGAGCCCCGAACAGTTTCACGAGTCGCGGGACGACCTCGACCAGCGCTCCGACGTCTATTCGCTGGGGCTGGTGCTCTACGAACTCGTCTCGGGCGGCAGGCCGTATGCCGTTGACAGCACGCGGATCACCGAGGCGGCCCGCGTGGTGGCCCACACCCCGCCGCAGCCGCTTCCCTCGTCGATCGACCCGCCGCTCGCGCGGGTGGCTCTCAAGTGCCTGGAGAAGGAGCCGCGGCTTCGTTATGCCGATGCCGCGGCCCTCGCCGCCGACCTGCGGCGATATCTCAACGGCGACGAGGTGCTGGCGGCGCCGGAACCGCTCTGGGAAGCGGTGGTGCGGATCGGACGCCGACATCGGGCGGCGATGACGGCGACGATCGTCACCCTGCTGTCGCTGGCGGCGGCCGCGGCCGGCATCTCGATCTTCGCGCTGCGGGCTCGCGAGGCCGAGGCGATCGCGCTTCGCGAGGCGGCGCGGGCGCGGGAGCAGGCCCGGGCCACGCAGCAACTCGCCGACTTCCACGAGTCGCAGTTCGAACTGGAACGAGGACGGGTGCGGACGGCCTTCGCGCTCGCCAGCCGCGCCTACGAGAGCGGGCCGGCATGGGAGTATGGTCGCCAGATCGGCGCGATCGTCGATTCGGCCCGCGGCGCCTGGAATCTCGTGGATCGGATCGACGTCGCCATGCCACCCGCGTGGATCGCGTTTCCCCGCGGCAGCCGTGAGTATCTCGTGCAGGGCTTCGCCGACCGAGTCGAGCTTCACCGGCTCGGCGAAGACGCCCCGCTGGCGACGGCCGCCATCGCCGGCACCTGCATGCCGTGCCCGGTCGCCGCCGACAGGCTGGCCGTCGTCGTGCCCTCCTCTGGCATCCGGGTGCTCGCGATCCCGACGCTCGCCGTCGCCGGCACGTGCGCCATCCCCGGCGAGGTCACGTCGCTGCGGTCGAACGCCGATGGCTCCCGCCTGGCGGTCCTCAACCGCGCCGGGCTCGCCGCCGTGTTCGACGTTGCCGGCCGCCAGGTCGCCAGCCGCACATTTCGCGTGCCGGGCCGCTCCGGCCGACCGGGGCTGGCGATCTCGCCGGGCGGCGGCCGGCTCGTCTGGCATTCCGGGATTTGGAGCGAGCCGAAGGTCCACTGGGATCTGGCCGCCGACGAAGCCCGGCCGTTCAAGCTCGCGGTCCACGACCTGGCCTTCGAATCAGAGACGGCGGTCGTAGGCGTCTGGTCGCCGTCATCCCTCAGCGAGCGGGTTCGCCTGCTCCGCTACGACTTCACGCTCGACCGTGAGCCCGAAGGCAACGGCCTGGGGGCGATCGGAGTGCTGTACCGGCAGGGTTCGTCGGTCGAGTGCGTTGCCGACGCCGCCTCGGGCGAGACCGCGGTGGCGATGGTGGCCCCCGATTCGGTCAGTCGGGTGTGGATGCCGCTGGTTGAGCAGGTGCCGGCGCCACGGCCGTTGATCCTCATGCCCTTGCCCGAGGACGGCTACGGCTTCTCTCGGGTGCAGGCGGTGCTCGGCGAGGCGCTCTGGCCGCACGTGCACACCCCCGTCGCCATTCCCGCCTACGACGCGATCACCGAAACGCTGGCGCTGACGACGGGAAGTTCCGTGCTCGTGTTCTCCGCCACGCCCGCACGACTGGCCGGCATGAAGGAAGTGCCCGCGTCATCGCTCGCCTGCAAGGCATGCGGCACCGACTTCTGGAGCTTTCACGCCGATGACCGGGAGACGTTCGCCTGCCTGGGGAACGAGCTGCAGATCGTCTCGCTGGCGAACGGCGAGCATCGAACGGTGGCCCTCGAGCCGCCCGCCCCGAAGCCGGGCAGGGGAATGGTGGCGTGGGGCGTGACGGCCACGCCGGACGGCCAGACCGTCGCCGTGCTCTGGCAGGAGAGTGCCGGCGGCGGCCACATCGGCGACACGTTCCATCGCAAGATCGCCACGGTCTATCGGCTCGACGCCGACCGCCGCCGGGCGACCACGCAGTCCAGCTTCAGGTTGGATCGCTTCGACGGCGTCAACGGCCGACTCAACCGGGAGTTTGTGATCACGCCCGATGGCGACACGATCGCCTTCTGCACGGCCGATGGCACCGTCGTCGGCTACCGCGTGGCCGACGGTGCCACACGCTACTCGTTTGAAGCCGGCGACACCTTCGCAACCCACCCACCCAGTGGCCGATTCGCGACAGGGCTCAGCGATCGCCCTGGCGACTTTCGCATCCACGACCTCCGCAGCGGAGACGTGCTCTCCTCCTGGCCCCTCGACGCATCCGTGACGAAGGGCCAGTTCGCTCCGGACGGTGAGACGATCTACATCGGACTGGCTTCCGGCACGCTCCGGCAGTGTCGCGTGCCAGACGGCCGGATCGTTTCGCAGCTGGAGACGGCGCTCGCGCCGTTCGCCATCTCGCACAAGGGCGATCGCTTCGTGGGCAGGGCGGAAGACAATGTCTCGGCCGCCGCCGCGGGCGCCGGCGGCTGGACGCCGGGCAGCCTTGTCGTGGCCGATCTGCAGACCGGCCGCTCCGTCGCCACGCTCGCACCGACGGCCCACATCCTCAACCGCGCCGCCTTCGGCGCTGATGACACGTGGATCGCCGCGGTGACGGAACGCACCGTGGTGCGCTTCACGGCGTCGGTCGATCCGCGGCAGGCGGCAAAACTCCTCGAGCAGACGCTGCCCACCCCGGGCAACGACGCGCCCCGTCCAAGCCCAACGCCGTAAGGCGTGGGG
>JBBAVQ010000229.1:0-5150 GCA_040397625.1 Pirellulales bacterium
GAACGACAACAGCACCGCCGTCACACCCACCAGCAGGCAGGCGACGAGGTGCGTCCAGTTGACGGTTCGGAAACTCATTGCGGACAACGCATTGGATGCGAGGAGCCGGGGAGGTCGGGGGAAGTCGAGGCGAGTTGGCGTATCCTCGCCATCCGAAGCCGAGGCTTTCACCGCCTCCCCGGCGGCTTTGGCTCATCGAGTTCGAAATGCGCGACCGGCTCCTCTCAGTGTGCAGCCGCCGCAGCGGCGGCGGCCGCAGCGTTCGGCGGATCGGTCTGCATCAGGTGATCCTTCTCGACGCCCGGCACCGAGTACTCGTAGGGCCCGCGATACACGATCGGCTGATAGTCGAAGTTGCCGTGGCCCGGCGGACTCGGCGCGGTCCACTCCAGCGTGTTGGCATTCCACGGGTTCCGGCCGGCCAGCGGCCCCCAGAACATGCTGTAGATGAAGTTGGCCGCGAAGATCACCTGCGTGGCCACCATGCCGATCGCGCAGTACGTCATGAAGGCGTTCATCGGCTGCAGGTGATGGAACGTCTCGTAGTGGTAGGCGTCGGCGAGCCGCCGCGGGAAGCCGACCGCTCCGAGGATGTGCATCGTGAAGAACGTGCCGTTCAGGAAGATGAACGTCAGGAAGAAGTGCACCTTCCCCCAGAACTCGTTCATCGTGCGGCCGAACATCTTCGGGAACCAGAAGTAGATCGCCGCCCAGACGCCCATTGCCGTGCCGGCAAAGAGGACGTAGTGGAAGTGGGCCACGATGAAATAGGTGTCGTGGATGAAGATGTCGACGGGCGTGGCCGCCATGAAGATGCCCGAGAGGCCGCCGATGATGAACATCGACACGAACGAAAGGGCGAAGAGCATCGAGGTGGTGAACTGGATCTTGCCGCCCCAGAGCGTGCCCAGCCAGTTGAAGGTCTTCACGGCGCTGGGCAGCGCGATCATCATCGTCGAGACCATGAAGGTGATGCCGAGGGCCGGGTTCATGCCCGACATGAACATGTGGTGGCCCCAGACGATGAAGCCAAGGCCCGCGATGCCGGCGATCGAATAGACCATCGGCCGGTAGCCGAAGAGTGGCTTGCGTGCATAAACGGTGAGAATGTCGCTCACCATGCCCATCGCCGGCAGGATCATGATGTACACGGCCGGGTGGCTATAGAACCAGAAGAGGTGCTGCCAGAGGAGCGGCTGCCCGCCGCCGGCACCGGCGATCGCGTTGTTGACAACGTTGCCTTCCGGCGAGAAGAAGCCTGTGCCGAGCATGCGGTCGGAGAGTTGCATGAACCCGGCGGCCGTCAGCACCGGCAGCGCGAAGGCCTGGAGGATGGCGGTGATGAACATTGCCCAGATCGTCATCGGGAGGCGGAACATCGTCATGCCCGGGGCCCGCATCAGGATGATCGTGGTCATGTAGTTGACGCTGCCGAGCATGCTCGACACGCCCACGAACGTCAGGCCGAGCAGCCAGAGGGTCTGCCCCATGCCGCTGGCCGGCGACGAGGCGGGATTGGTCGAGAGCGTGGGATAGCTCGTCCAGCCGCCGGAGGCCGCGCCTCCCTCCACGAAGAAGCTGGCACCGAAGCAGATGAAGGCGGGCCACATGAACCAGTACGACAGCATGTTGAGCGTGGGAAACGCCATGTCGTCGGCGCCGATCATCAGCGGGATCAGGAAGTTGCCGAAGGCGCCTGCGAGGATCGGGATGATCACCAGGAAGATCATCACCGAGGCATGCATCGTGAAGAGCATGGTGTAGAACTCGGGGCTCATCTGGCCGCCCTCCTGGGCGAAGAGCTTGCCGATCACCGGCACGTCGGACCACGGCCAGGCCACCTGCCAGCGGACGGCCAGCGCGAGCAGGCCGCCGATCAGAAACCAGAGGAGCGTCGAGAACAGGAACTGCAGTCCGATGACCTTGTGATCCTTGGAGAACACGTAGGTCGAGAGGAAGTGCGACAGTCCCCCCTTCGGCGCATGGCCGTGGGCGTGTCCAACGACGGTGCCGTGCTCGACGGCGGGCGTTGCGGTGACGGGGGGCGGGGTCATCGGGATTCCTCCGGAAACGAAATGGATTCCACTCGGCGATCGGTCATTCGGCGGCGGCCACGTCGGCGGCCTCCGGCGGGGGCTGCGTGGCCCCCTGCTCGGCATACTTCCGCTCGAGCCAGGCATCGAAGGCGGCCCGCGGCTCGAACGTGACCCGGCCCTTCATCTTGTAGTGGCCCCAGCCGCAGAGTTCGGCGCAGACGATGTCGAACTCGCCGGCCTCGCGGGCCTTGAACCAGACCGGGATCTTCATGCCCGGCACGGCGTCTTGCTTGATGCGGACGTTCGGCAGGAAGAACGAGTGCAGCACGTCCATGCTCTTGAGCTGGACGAGCACGTCTTCGTCGATCGGCAGGTGCAGATCGTTGACGAGAAACAGGTCGTCGGCGGTGCCGAGCGTGCCATCGCGGCCGGGATACCGCAGCCGCCACTCGAACTGCCGAGCCACCACCTCCACCGTGGGCGACATCGCCGGCCGGCGCATCTTCACGTCGGCCCAGGCATTCATCTGATAGATGGCGAGGAACAGGAGCGTGGCGGCGGGAATGATCGTCCAGACCACCTCGAGCGTGTGGCTGCCCTGAATGTAGGTCGCACCACCCTGCTGCTTTGCGGCGTCGTACTTCCACATGAACCAGAACAGCAGCACTTCCGTGACCACGAACACGACGCCCGTCAGCGCCAGGATGAAGTAAAAGAGCGAGTCGATGCTCGCCCCGTGCTCCGACACGTCCTTCGGCAGCCAGTGGTCGTAGGCCGGCGCGATCGCGAACGTCGCCACCCCCAGCACCGGAACGGCGAGGAACAGCAGGGACCAGAAGATTCCGGCGAGTCGCTTACCCACGTCGATGAACTCCCTCGTCGAATGCCAGTTCGTGCCGCATCAGAACCGATCCTTCGCCACCATCGGCCGGTCGGCGCCGAGTTCACCATCGAACTCGTAGGGCAGCGACCGGATGTAGTTGACGATGTGCCAGATCTCGGCGTCGGCGACGCTCCCCTTGCCGCCGGGGCCCGACGGGCCGACGCCGGGCATCGGGGCGCCGTTGATCCCGGTGTAGAGCCGGCGGTAGAGGTCGACCGGTCGCCGGCCGCCGCGGTAGAGGCCGAGCCTGAGGTTTCGCGGCGGAATCGTCCGCGGCCGGAGGGCGTCGCCCTCGATCACGTCGGCTGCCGCGTGAAGCCACGCCGACCGACCGGCGTCGTCTTGCGTCGCTCCCAGACCACCGGCGACCTCCTTGCTCCATTCGACGATCACCTTGTTCCAATCGTCGTAGTCATTGGCCTGCCCGTCACCGAGCGCCGTCACGCCGTGGCACTTCACGCACCCGCCGTCGCCGTGAAACAGGACCCGGCCGCGAGCGACCGACTCCTGGTTGGCCGGATCGTCGCCGGACTTCGTGAAATCGACGTTGGTTGGCACGGCGGCGACCGGGATCTTCGCCTCCTCGGCCCCCTGCCACTTCTCGACGATCGGCGTCAGGATCTCGTCCACGAGAAACTCCTTCGTGGTCGGCATCGTGTCATCGACGCCCAGTTCCTGCTCCGCATAGGTATAGAGGGCCAGTTCGGTCTCACCCCTCATCGACAGGTAGCGGACGTATTCCACGAGCGCATCGACCTGAGCCGGAGGCAGCAGCGCGAACGACGGCATCGAGGAACCCGGCACGCCCTCGTGCAGCACCCGCGTGAGGTCGTCTCGGGCCGGACGGGCATCCCGCCAGGTGCCCTTGAACTTGAACTTGCCCGGGCGGTAATCGCGGGGATACGGATTGAGAAACGCCGCGGTCGGCCCCATGCCGTCGCCGGAGATGCCGTGGCAGTGGGAGCAGTGCTCGCGATAGAGCCCATTCTTGCGGCCCACGATGTCGCTCCGAACCGGGCCGGCGGCGAGCTGCAGCTTCGCGAGATCGAGACCGGTCTCGGCCAAGGCAATAGGCTCGTCGGGCGTGCCATACATCGCCTCGAGGATCGTGGCCACCTGCCCCTGCCGGTCGCGGGCCCACGACGACCAGGGCTTCTCCATGCCCGACTCAGGGGCCGCCGTCTTCGTCGCCTGCACCATGTTGAGCCGGAACGAGGCCGGCGGCGTTTTGCCGCAGCCCACGGCGGTAACCAGGACCAGAAGCACGGCGGATCGAAGCGTGGCGGACGACGTGTTCATGAAACTGAAACTGCGAGTGGTGGACGAATGCTGGTGACCGATCACGTGCCGATCGAGCCCGCGGGAACCTCGAGGGTGCCGAGATCCTTGGTCTCGTCGGCCTGCAGCGTGATCACGAAACGGCCCTTGGGATTCCACTTCAGATCGGGTCGCTCGAGCACCACGCCGCCGCCGGAGCCGGTGGCTCGCGAGTGCCAGACCTGGAACTCGAGCGGCTCGCCGGCGGGCAGATCGGGGATCGCGAACGAACCGTCGGTCGCGGAGACGGCAACGTAACCGTCCTTGCGGAAGATCACGTAGGACTTCATCCAGGGATGGATGTTGCAGGTGGCAGTCTTCGGCGTGCCCATCTCCGTGTCGGGCTTGTAGCTGGTGCCCTGACCGGCGGGAATCAACTGGTTGAAACTCGTGCCGTCGATGTTGGTGTTGTGCCCGACCGGGTCACTGTTTCGCACTTCGATTGGCTGGCCGACCCGGGCGGCGAACACGGGCGCGAGAAACTCGCAGTTCTTCTGGTCGAACACCTGCGGCGCATCGGGAACGGGATTCTTCACGCGGCTCGACTTCCGCACGAACACCACCACGTCGGCAAGGCCCTTGCCGGAGGCGTCCACCCGCAACGACTGGTCGAAGAGTTTCGAAGACTTGCCGCAGACTTCGGTGTCCTTGTCCACGATCAACGCCTTGGGCTGGCCGGGGTCGCCGGCAAACACGAACCGCCCCTTGAGCGTCGCCCAGCCGGTGCCCGTGACGGCCGCCTCGCCCGATCCGGCGGCTGCCGCCGTCGCCGAGGCGAGCCCCTCGCGGATCTTGACTGCCGCCGCCGCATCGGCGACAGGAGCGGTCACCCGCTGCGGACCGCAGCCGACGACGGCCACGGCGAGCACGCCGAGGGACAGGGCGACTGAACGACAAGAAGACATCATGAACAC
>JBBAVQ010000230.1:0-5147 GCA_040397625.1 Pirellulales bacterium
GGTAGATGTCGCGAAGGTCGCTGCCGATCTCGCGGTAGCCCTCGGTGAGGTCGAGGAGCTCCATGGTGTGATCGTAGGAGTCGCGAAAGTGCTGCCGGGCATGCTCGCCGACGAAGGCGGTGGCCTCGCGGCCAAGGGCGTGGAGCACGTCGCGGGTGGGCCAGAGGGCACGGCGAAGCGTCATCAGGTCGTTGCGGACGTCATGGATCTTGGCGAGCAGGTCGCGGGATGGATTGTCGAGGGCCTGCTCCTCGATGGCCTCGAGCGAGTCGCCGAACTGCTCCAGTACGGGAAAGTAGCCGTCGATCACGGCGTCGAGGAGCAGGGCGCAGAGGTGGTCGGCCCCGAGTTGGCCGAGCCGCGTGCGGCCGTGGCGAATCCGTTCGCGGACGCTCGCAAACCCGTCGGGCACGGTGCGGTCGTGAAACGTGATCACGTAGCGGTCGCCGAGGAAGATGGCCATCGGGTCGGTGACGATCGAATCGCCGTCGCACCGGGCCATCCGCACGGCGATCAGCAGCTGGTGGCCAAAGACCTCGACCTTGGGCCGCTCGTCGGGTGTGGTCGCGTCTTCGAGGGCAAGGTCGCCAATCTCGAAGATCTGGCCCACCGCACGGATCGTGGCCAGGTCCTCGAACCCGTCCACGTCGAGCCAGACGACCGGCCACTTCTCCCGGGCGATCGTGAGTTCCTGCGGCGAGAGGACCGTTGACTCGTGAGCGGTGCTGCCGTCACAGGCCGTCAGCCGAAGGATCGTCGGCTGGCCCGAGGATGACGCGGGAGAGGGGCGCGACGCGGCCAGCGCGTCGTGATCGAAACGACGACGGCGGCGACGGCGGTGCTTGCGGGATGCCACGGAAGTTCCTTGTCGTGTTCGTGACGATACCCGACGCCACCCGCCCGGTGGTATTCTCGGCCCTATGGTCCGCAATCCCGACGTCTCTCCGGTCGGCGAAGCGATGGTGTGGGTCTCCCGCATCATCGCGATCGGCCTGACGATGTTCCTGCCCGGAGTGGCGGGCGGCTGGCTCGACGCCCGGCTGGGAACTGGCTTCATCGGCCCACTCGGCTTCGTGGCGGGGCTCGGGCTGGCCATTTTCACCCTCTCGCGGCTGAGTAGGCGTAAGGGCAGGGGGAGATCGTGACCCCTCCCCAGCATCCCATCCCGGCGTCGAGCCTCTCTGGCATGGCGATTCAGGCTGCCGTGCTGGCCGTGGCTGCGGCCATTGCCTGGGTGGGTGGGTCCGATCGCCCGGACGGAGCCGAGGCGGTGGGCTTCGCCGCGGCTGTGTGCTTGGGCGGGGCGGTGGGCGGCTGGGCCGCCGCCCGGTGGTCGGGAGCGACTCCGGCGGCCAGGGTTACGGCGGCCTTGGCGGTGGTCGCCCTGCGGATTTTTCCGGCCTTGGTGGCCTTGGGGTGGCTGCAAACGCAGCCCGGCGCCCGGCTTCGAGCGGCCGGGGCAGGGGGCATGCTGGTGGTGTTCTATCTCGCCGTCCTTGCAGTTGACGTGATTCTGAACATCATGGGGTCGCGAGGATCCGGCCCGCCATCGGGTCCGAAGAGCGCGAATTGACGCCGCTGGGCCGGGTGCAGCACACTCTCGGCCCCGGGCGAGTCATCGTGCCCGGCTCCCGCCGCAGGATCGTCCAGGAAACGCCGGCCACCATGTCCGATCACAACCCGATCTACCACCTCAAAGACGCCTACTTCTTCGAGGTTCCCAAGCCGTTCTGGCCGCGTTCCTGGCAGAACCTCGATGACGTGCCGGCTTTCCTCCGCGCGCCCTACGAGCGCAAGCACCTGCCGATGCCGTCGGTTGCCGAGTTCAACGACGCGATGGCGGGCAAGATCCTGATCCCGCAGCCGTTCGGCACGCTCGACAGCCTCTACGAGAAGAAGTCGGGCTTCTGCATCTCGAAATACATGCTGCTGGAACTGCTGCTGGCCGGCATCCTGCTGCTGATCTTCTCGCGGTTGGCCAAGCGACTGCGAACAGGTGAGGCGCCGAAGGGGGCGTTCACGAACCTCTTCGAGGCAATGATCCTGTTCGTGCGGGATCAGATCGCCCGGCCTGCAATCGACAGCCACGACCATGGCCATGACGATCACGGCCACCATGATTCGCATGCCCACTCCGGCGACGGGCATCACGACAGCCACGGCTCCCCGGCCCTGGCCGGTGCCGGCGGCCCGGCGGTCAGCGTTCACCGGGAAGTGCACGACGGCGACCGGTTCGTGCCGCTCCTGCTCACGCTCTTCTTCTTCGTGCTCGGCTGCAACCTGCTCGGCATGGTGCCCTGGGCGGGCTCACCGACCGCGTCGTTCTCCGTCACGCTCGCCCTGGCCGGCGTGACGATGCTCACGGTCATCGTGGCCGGCATGCTGAAGTTCGGCTTCCTGGGCTTCTTCGCCAATCAGGTGCCGTCGATGGATCTGCCGCTGCCGCTGGCGATCCTGCTCAAGCCGATGATCTTCGCCATCGAGATGCTGGGCCTGTGCATCAAGCACCTGATCCTCGCCGTGCGACTCTTGGCAAACATGGTGGCCGGCCATCTCGTGCTGCTCGGCATCATGGGCCTGATCTCTGCCGCCGCCAGTTATTCGCTGGGCCTCTGGGCGACGGTCACCGGCATCAGCGTGTTGAGCTGCACCCTCTTCAGCCTGCTGGAACTCTTCGTGGCGTTTCTGCAGGCCTACATTTTCACGTTCCTGTCGGCCCTGTTCATCGGGGCCTCTGTCCACCAACACTGAGCATCCGCCGACGACAAAAACCGCGTTTCGGAGAAACCGCCCTACACAGCCGCCGCGAAATCCCTAGAACATGGGCTCCGTGGTCGCTCGCCGGCATGACCTTCCCGATCCGCACAACCATCCTGTCCGTTCTTCCTTCACCCGTATCCGGGCGTTCGCCCGGTCCCTCTTTCCAAGGAGTTTGATTGATGATCCGTTCGCTGCTGTCCTTCCGCACGCTCGCCACCGTGGCTGCCGTCGCCGTGACCTTCCTCTGCGCCGACGTCGCCAGCGCCGCCGACGGCCAGTCGCTCATCGACCTGACGTCGGCGTTCAGCGTCGGCCTCGTCGTGATCGGGGCCGCCTACGGCATCAGCAAGCTCGCCTCGGCCGCCTACGAAGGCATGTCGCGGCAGCCTGAGGTGTCGGGCAGCATCCAGACGGCGATGATCATCGCCGCAGCCCTCATCGAAGGCTTCACCTTCTACGCGCTGTTCATCTGCTCGCAGAAGCCCTGAGCCCTCCTTCCGGCAGGACGCGGCCCACGCGGCTCGCGGCCTGCGGAAGCAACCCGTCCAGGAGACGGGGCGGACGCGATGTGCGTTCCGCCTCGTCGTCTGGTGCGGTGTGCCTTCCGACGTCGCGTGGGTGCAAGCGCCGCTTTGCGACCATGGCCAGCCCCGACTGTATCGCCGATCAGCCCCGTCCGCTCGGAGTTTTCATCGTGATCACCCTCCCGCTCATCCGGATCGCCTGCGTTGCAGTCGCTGTCACGTTCGGCGCGATCGCTCCGCTTCCGATGGTGCCTGCTGCTGTCGCCCACGCCGCCTCGACGACCGCCGAGCAGGTGAGCGATGACCACGGGGCTGCCGGCCATGGCCACGCCCCGGAGATCGGCCACAACCTGCCGCCCAACGTCGAGCAGAAGGATTTCGAGAGCCCCGCCTGGTTTCAGAAGGACCTCGCCATCTGGTCGTTCGCGGTGTTCCTCGGCCTGCTCGGCCTGCTGACCAAGTTCGCCTGGAAGCCGATCATGCAGGGACTCGAGAAGCGTGAGGACGGCATCGCCCGCCAGATCGCCGAAACGAAGGCGGCCAACGAGGAGGCCAAGCGAATGCTGGCCTCATACGAGCGGCGGCTGACCGAGGCCTCCGAGGAGGTCCGCGGGATGCTCGACGAGGCCCGCCGCGATGCCGAGAGCACCAAGCAATCGATCGTGGCCGAGGCCCGCAAGGCTGCCGAGGACGAACGAAACCGGGCCAAGCACGAAATCCAACTCGCCAAGGACGACGCCCTCTCGCAGATCGCCGAGAAGGCTGGGCACCTGGCCGTTGAAGTGGCCGGAAAGTTTCTCCGCGACAAACTCGGCGCCGACGACCAGGCCCGGCTCGTCCGCGATTCGGTGGCCAGCCTTTCCAGCCGGCCGAGCGTCAACTGACCAACCGACACGAGCCCACCCAGCCCGGGTGACACCATGAGCACCGCCACCGCCGCGAACGCCGAGACTCAGCACGTGGACATCGCCGCCGACCGCGTGGCCAAGATCTACGCGCAGGCGATCGTCGAGGCTGCCGATGCCGCGGGCTGTCGCCGCGAGGTGCTCGACGAACTCGGGCTGCTCGCGCGGGAGGTGCTGCCGAAGGTGCCCGAAGCGGTCGTGATCTTCTCGTCGCCGAAGATCTCCGCCGATGAGAAAGACCGCATCATCGACCGGCTGGCCGGCGGCCGGATGAAGCCCACCACCGCCCACGCGCTCCATGTGCTTGCCCGCCACGGCCGGCTCGGCATGCTCGGCGCGGTCGTTGATGCCGCCGAGCGGTTGGCCGACGAGCGCGACGGCAAGCAGCAAGCCACCTTCACCACCGCCGTGCCGCTCGACGCCGCGGAGCAGAGCCGGATCGTGGGCGAAACCGAGAAGGCCCTCGCGGCCTCGCTCAAGCCACGGTTCGTCGTTGACCCGACGATCATCGGCGGCCTCGTCGTCCGCGTCGGCGACACCATTTACGACCAGTCGGTCGCCACGGGCCTGACCCGCATCGGTGGCCGTCTCAACCAGCGAAACATCCACGCCATCCAGAACGGGGAGTACACATGGCACACCTGACCGACGAAATCGCATCAGTCCTTCGTGAAGAAATCTCGCGCTACCAGTCCGGCATCGACGTCCGCGAGGTCGGCCGGGTCCTCGAAGTGGGCGACGGCATCGCCCGCGTCTGGGGCCTTTCCGGCGTCATGGCCGGCGAAATGGTCGAGTTTCCCGGCGGCATCACCGGCCTGGCGTTCAACCTCGAGGAAAACTCGGTCGGTGTGATCATCCTCGGCGACTACCTGAAGGTGACCGAGGGCGATGAGGTGAAGAGCACCGGCCGGCTGCTCTCGGTGCCGGTGGGCGACGCGGTGATCGGCCGCGTGCTCGA